>NZ_JBHLVZ010000120.1:0-44872 GCF_042433125.1 Muricoccus vinaceus
GCGCGCTCACCACCACCCGGTTGCTCTCGTCGGTCCGCACCCGCGCCGCCGCACGCGCCAGCAGCCGCTTCTTCAGGCTGCGCGCACCCAGATGATACAGCGGGAACTCCACCCGCAACCCACGCGCCTCAATCCGCGCCATCAATCTAAACCCGAAAGCCCGGGCGCCGGGAGGCCGACCCTACCCTGAGGTTCGTCCAAAACGGGGTATCCCGCCGTGGCGCCGCCGCGTCGAAGACATGGGTTTCCGAGGGAACAAGCGGACCGGACAGCATCGGGCCGGCCTATACACCGCCGCCCCGCCGGTCGCTAGCCACGCCGGGGTTCAGCGTAGAACGCCGCCTGGATAGGGCACACTGGCATAGGGCGAGACCTGGGCCGGGGCCTCGTAGGAGGGCTGGGTGTAGACGGGCTGGTTGTAGCCGGGCTGCGGATAGCCCGCCTGGGGGAATTCCGCCTGGCCAGCGCCGGGCGTGGCATAACCTGGCTGCGGGTAGCCCTGCTGCTGAAAAACGGGCGGCCGGTAGGCGGCCGTGGGCGGCGGTCCGCCAGCCGCGCGGGCCAGCCGCGTGCGGTCGCCGCGCGAGATCACCACCCGGTCGCCGGCCTGCAGCCCTTCCTCGTTGGTCTGCACCACCTGGAAGTCGCCGCCCGTGTCCTCCCGCACCGTGAACTCCACGGCCTGGCCAGAGCTGGCGCCGCTGCCGATGGCGTTGCCGGCCAGCCCGCCCAGAAGCGCGCCGCCCAGCCCGCCCAGCACGTTCGAGCGCGGGTCGCCGCCGATGAACGAGCCTGCCACGCCCCCCGCGACCGCGCCTGCCACCGTGCCGACCCCCCCGCCACTGCCGCGGATGGTCACCGGCCGCGTGCCGACGATGGTGCCGTAGGACACCGCCGCGGTGCGCCCGACGGCCGCGGGGCTGTAGACCTCGCCGGTTTCGCGGGGCGCGCAGGCCGAAAGCCCACCCGCGATCAGGACGGCGCCGAGCGTGGCAGGCAAAAGGGAAAGGCGGTGGTCGCGGGCGGCCATGGGCGTTCCTTCGGAAAGCGGATCCTGCGTCTTGCAGGGTGCAAGATTGGGCGCCGGACCTGATCCGCCAGCCCGGGAGTCCCGGCGTTACATCGCGCGTAACACGTGGGGGAATAACGGCCGAAAGCCCTTCCCGATGCAGCCGCATCAATGGCCTGCGGGGCGGATTTCGTCGTGATCGCGGAACGTTGCGTGCCTCTTTGCGCCACAAAGTCTCCTTGCGGCGGCGCCAAGCATCCGTTAGCCCTGCTGCTGCGACAATGGCTCGCAGCCGGCGGGGGCCGGTGGTGCCGCGTGGGGACGCGGCTCCGGGGGTCCTCGCGCCGGCCGGTTCATCCGGTCGGGCATGGGACAGGGGGTTGAGGGGATGAACCTGATCGGTCGAGGAGCGCGCGCGCGCGGCCTGGCGCGCGGGGCACGCGCATTGGCGGCCATGTCGGTGCTGGCGGCGCTGGCGGCCTGCGGAAGCCAGTCCGAAACCGGTCCCGTTTCCGTGGGCAGCAATCTCCGCGCCACCTCCAACAGCCGGTTGGCGAGCTACGACCCGCCCGGTTCCTCCTCCGACCCCTGGGGGCCCTACATCAAGGAAGCCTCCGCCCGATTCGACGTGCCGGAGCGCTGGATCCGCGAGGTGATGCGCCAGGAAAGCGGCGGTCGCGTTTCCGCCACCTCCCGCGTCGGCGCCATGGGCCTGCTGCAGCTCATGCCCGGCACCTATGCCGAGCTGAACGCCAAGTACGGGCTGGGCGACGACCCCTACCACCCCTGGTCCAACATGATGGCCGGCACCGCCTACATCCGCGAGATGTACGAGCTCTACGGCTCCCCCGGCTTCCTGGCCGCCTACAACGGCGGGCCGCGGCGGCTGGAGAACTACCTCTGGGCTGGCGGGCGCATGCCGGACGAGACGCGCAACTACGTCGCCCGAATCGGGCCGCGCATCCAGGGCGCCCACCCGAACCGCCGCGCGCCGGACGAGGTCTATGCCGCGGCGGACATCTCCCTCAACCCGCCGTCCCGCCGCACCGGCGACACCGCGACCATGCTGGCGCTGCGCGAGCAGCGCCGCGCCGTCGATCCCGGCGTGCAGGTGGCGCGGCTGGCGCCCGGCCCGGTCATCCGGATGGAGCCGATTCCCGACGGTTCCACCTATGGCTACAGCGCGCCGCCGCCGGCGGCGGCTCCCGTGCAGACGCAGCTCGCCTCCCTCGGGTCCAACGTGATCCGCATGGAGCCGATCCCCGACGGCTCCACCTATTCGCGCGAGCCCTCCCCCGTGGTGGTGTCCCGCATGGATCCGATCCCGGACGGCTCCACCTATGGCCGGGAGTCCGCGCCGGTGGTGTCCCGCATGGAGCCCATCCCGGATGGGTCCACCTATGCCCGCGCGCCCGCCTCCGTGGTGGTGGCGCGGATGGACCCTATCCCCGACCCGCCCGCCCCCATGCCCGCGTCGCGTCCCTTCGCCGTCGCTTCGGCCGAGGCCCGGCCGGCCATGCCCGCGCCCGAGCGCCCCAGCTTCGAGCGGCCGGCCTCGCGCGGGCTCGGCTTCCTGGTCGCGCCCGCCCAGGCCGGCACCCTGTCCCCGCCGATGGCGCGGGGAGCCACCCCGCCCGCGGGCGTGCTGCGCGCCAGCGCTGCCGTTCCCGCACCGGTTCAGGCGGCCCCGGGCGGCTGGGCCATTCAGGTCGGCGCCTTCGCCAGCGAGAACCTGGCGCGCGACGCCGCCGGGCAGGCCCGCAGCGGCGCCGGCAACGGGCGCGTGGTGGTGATGCCCGTGGCCCAGGGCCGCAGCACCCTGTACCGTGCCCGCGTCTCGGGCCTGTCGCGCGATGCCGCCCAGACGGCCTGCGACCGGATGCGCTCCCGCGGGAGCTGCATGGTGATCTCGCCGGACGCCTGAGGCGCCCGGCCTGTGGAAAAGGCCGGGGGATCCGTTCCCCCGGCCTTTCCTTGTCGTGGGTACCGGGGTTCAGACGCCCGAGACGACGGCGCCCCCGAACTCGCGCTGCACGAACTCCTTCACCGCCGGGTCGGCGTAGCCAGCCGCCAGCTTCGCCGCCCAGGGCGCCGCGGCATCCGCCCGCCGCACGACCACGAGGCAGGTGTAGGGATTGGTCCGCGCGCCCTCGGCCGATTCGGCGGCCAGGCTGTCCCGCCCGGGCATCAGGCCGGCGGGCACGGCGTAGTTGCCCGTGATGGCGGCCGCGTCCACGTCGTCGATGGCGCGGGCGATGGTGGCCGCCTCCAGCTCCACGATGCGGATGCGCCTGGGGTTTTCCGTGATGTCGGCCACGGTTGCGCGGAAGTCGGCGCCGGGGCGCAGCTTGAACAATCCGGCCTGGGCCAGCAGCACCAGGGCGCGGCCGCCATTGGTGGGGTCGTTCGGGATGGCCACGCGGGCGCCGCTGGACAGGTCCGTCAGCGCCTTCACCTTGCGGCTGAACACGGCCATGGCCGTCAGCACGGTCTTGCCCACCGCCACGAAGTCGTAGCCGCGCTGCTGCTTCTGGGCGTCCAGGAAGGGCTGGTGCTGGTAGGTGTTGGCGTCGATCTCGCCGCCCTGCAGGGCGACGTTGGGCTGGATGAAGTCCGAGAACTCGGTGATGCGGACAACGAGGCCCTCGCCCGCCACGGCGTCGCGCACGCGCTCGAGCACCTGGGCGTGGACGCCGGAGGTGACGCCGACGCGGAGCGGCCGGGCGGCGGTGCCGATCGCGCTGCTGCCCTGGGCCAGGGCCCCGCGCGCGAGCAGCAGCGCGGGCGCGGCGAGAAGGAGGGGGCGGCGAAGCATGGCTTGAAACTCCTGTTGGTTCAGCGCCGGCTGAAGCGCCGGACGAGCCAGTCGCCCAGGGATTGCAGGCCCTGGACAAAGAGAATGAGGATCGCGACCACGGTGGCCATCACCTCCGGCATGAAGCGCTGGTAGCCGAAGCGGATGCCGAGGTCCCCCAGGCCCCCGCCGCCGATGGCGCCGGCCATGGCGGAATAGCCGACCAGCCCGACCAGGGTGACGGTGATGGCGGCGATGATGCCGGGCAGGGCCTCGGGCACCAGCACGCGGGCCATGATCTGGGTGCGGGTGGCGCCCATGGCGCGGGCGGCCTCCACCACGCCGCGATCCACCTCGCGCAGCGCGTTCTCGAACAGGCGGATGATGAAGGCGGTGGCGGCCAGGGAAAGGGGCACCAGGGCCGCCGTGGTGCCGATGGAGGTGCCGGCCACCAGCCGCGTGAAGGGCACGATCGCCACCATCAGGATGATGAAGGGGGTGGAGCGCACGGCGTTCACCAGCAGCCCCAGCGGCCGGTTCAGCCAGCCGTTGGGGGACAGCCCCTCCGGCCCGGTGGTGTGCAGCAGCAGGGCCAGCGGCAGGCCGATGACGATGGCGGCCACGGCGCCGCCGAAGGTCATCAGCAGGGTCTGCCAGGTGGCCTCGACCAGCAGGTCGGTGAGCGCCGGGGGAAGCCAGGGGATCATGCCGGGTCCTCCCCCGCGATGTCGGATACGTCCAGGCCCAGGCTCTGCATCCAGGCGGTGGCCTCCGCGATGGCGGCGGGCGGGCCGTAGGCGGCCAGGGCCATGAGGCCGTAGGGCTCGGCGCCGATGGCGTCGATCCGGCCGGACACGATGTTCAGGTCCAGCCCGAACCGGCGGGAGGCCTCGCTGACCACGGCGCGGGTGGAGGAGGGGCCGGCAAAGAGAACCTGGAGGAGGCGGCGCTCCTCTCCCGGGTTCGGCGCGGGAAGGCGCGCCACCGTTCCCGGCGGCACCACATGGCCGATCACCTCCGCCACGAAGCGGCGCGTGGTCGGGTGGGCGGGCCGGGTGAAGACGTCGAAGACGCGGCCCTGCTCGATCACGCGCCCGGCCTCCATCACCGCCACCCGGTCGCAGACGGCCTTCACCACGGCCATCTCGTGGGTGATCAGCAGCACCGTCAGGTCCAGGCGGTCGCGGATGTCGCGGAGGAGGGCGAGGATCTCCCCGGTTGTCTCGGGGTCCAGCGCACTGGTCGCCTCGTCGCAGAGAAGGACGCGTGGGCGGGAGGCGAGGGCGCGCGCGATGCCGACGCGCTGCTTCTGGCCGCCGGAAAGCTGGGCCGGATAGCTGTCCCGCCGGTTCTCCAGCCCCACCAGCGGCAGCAGCTCGGCCACCCGTGCCTCGCGCTCGGCCCGGCCCATGCCCGCGATCTCCAGCGGAAAGGCGATGTTGCCGGCCACCGTGCGGGCGGACAGCAGGTTGAAGTGCTGGAACACCATGCCGATGCCGCGGCGGGCCCGGCGCAGCGCGCCCTCGTCCAGCCCCGTGATGTCCTCGCCCAGAACGGAAACGGTGCCGGTGTCCGGGCGCTCCAGCAGGTTCACGCAGCGGAGCAGGGTGGATTTTCCGGCGCCCGAGCGGCCGACGATGCCGAAGATCTCGCCCGGCGCGACCGCCAGGGACACGCCGTCCAGCGCGCGGAACGGGCTGCCGCGGCCCTGGAAGGTGCGGGAAAGGTCGCGGAGCAGGATGGCCGGCGGGGCCTCGGCGCGGTCGGACATGGGGGAAACCGGAGGGAGGGGGCGCCGGGTCTGCCACGGATCGGGACGCGGAGGAAACGGTGCCCTCGCGTCGGACCGTGCCGGGTTTCCCCGGGGAAACCCGCGGTTTGGGAAGCGGCACTTAGGGGCGTGGCGGGAGGGCGTCAACTTGCGCGGCCGGGTTGCCGCCCCGCGCCCCGCGCCGCACCATGCCGGCATGGACATGCAACTCTTCGATGCGCTGGTGGTCGGCGCGGGCATCGGCGGCGCCACCGCGGCCGCCCATCTCGCCCCCACCCGCCGCACCGCGCTGATCGAGGCCGAGGAAAGCGCGGGCTACCACACCACCGGGCGCTCGGCCGCGATCTGGATCCTGAACTACGGCACGCCGGACGCGCAGCTCCTGACCGCCGCCTCCGGCCCCTTCTTCCGCGACCCGCCACCCGGTTTCGCCGATGCGCCGCTGATGGCGCCGCGCCCCGTGGTGCACCTGGCGCCGCCCGACCAGGTGCCGGCGCTGGAGGCGCTGATGGCGCGGGGCGAGGGGGTGGAGCCGATCACGCCGGAGGACGTGCGCGCCATGGCCCCGGCGCTGCGCCCCGGCTACGCGGCGGCGGCGGCGATCGAGCGCAACGCCTTCGACATGGACGTGGCCGCGCTGCACCAGGGTTTCCTGCGGGCCGTGCGGGCGCAGGGTGGGGTGCTGGCGCTGCGGCATCGCGCGGGGCGGATCTGGTGGGCTGAAGGGCACTGGCACGTGGAAACCAGCGGCAGCCAGGTGTTCGCGGCCCCGGTGCTGGTGAACGCGGCAGGCGCCTGGGGCGACGAGGTGGCGCGCATCGCGGGTGTCGCGCCGATCGGGTTGCAGCCCAAGCGGCGGACGGCGCTGATCGTTGATCCGGCACCGCACGATGTCTCGGGATGGCCGCTGCTGGGGGATGTGGCCCACAGCTGGTACGCGCGGCCGGAGGCGCGGTCGAAGCTCATGGTCTCCCCCGCCGACGAGACCGACAGCGACCCCTGCGACGCCCAGCCCGACGAGCTGGACGTGGCGGTCGCGGCGGATCGCTTCGAGCAGGCGCTGGACATCCCCGTGCGCCGCGTGGAGCACCGCTGGGCCGGCTTGCGCACCTTCACGCCCGACCGAGGGCTGGCCATCGGCGCCTCCGGTACGCCCGGTTTCTTCTGGAACTGCGGGCAGGGCGGCTACGGCATCCAGACCGCCCCTGCGGCCGGGCAACTGCTGGCGATGCTGGTGAATGACGAAGACCCCGAGGGCTTGCGGGACGTGGTTCCCCTGGTCGATCCCCGCCGCTTCGCGGAGGTGAACGCATGAGCCCGCTTCCCACCCATGACGACGTGCGGGCCGCCGCCGCGCGCCTGGCCGGGCGCGTGGTGCGCACGCCCATGCTGCGCCACCCCGTGCTGGATGCGCTGGCCGGCGGCACCGTGCTGGTGAAGCCCGAACCCCTGCAGCGCACGGGGTCCTTCAAGTTCCGCGGCGCCACCAACGCCGTGCTCCGCCTGGACGGGGCGCAGCGCGCGGGCGGGGTGGTGACGCATTCCTCGGGCAACCACGGGCAGGCCCTGGCCAGCGCCGCGGCCTCCGAGGGGGTGCGAGCGCTGATCGCGATGCCGCAGGACGCGCCGAGCATCAAGGTGGAGAGCACGCGGCGCTGGGGGGCGGAGATCACCTTCTTCGACCGGCTGAACACCGACCGCGAGGCGCTGGCGAACCGGCTGGCCGCCGAGCGTGGGGCGGCCGTGATCTCGCCCTTCGACCATCCGGACGTGATCGCGGGCCAGGGCACCGCCGGGCTGGAGCTGATCGAGGACGCGACGGCCGCTGGGCTGCGGATGGACGCCATGGTGGTCTGCACCGGTGGCGGCGGGCTGATCGCCGGCTGCGCCCTGGCGGCGGAGGGAGCGAGCCCAGGCACGGAGATCATCGCCGCCGAGCCCGAGGGATGGGACGACACCGCGCGCTCCCTCGCCGCGGGGGAGAGGCTTTCGGCGGACGGAAAGGGTTCGACCTTCTGCGACGCCCTGCTCTCGATCCGGCCGGGGGAGATCACCTTCGCGGTGAACCGCTCCCGCCTCGCGGGGGGCGTGGCAGTGACGCCGGAGGAGGTGCTGGCCGCGATGCGCTTCGCCTTCGACCACCTGAAGCTGGTGGTGGAGCCGGGCGGGGCGGTGGCGCTGGCGGCGGTGCTGGCCGGGCGCGTGCCGGCGAAGGGGCGGGTGCTGGGCGTGGTGATCAGCGGCGGGAACGTGGACCCGGCGGTGTTCGCCCGCACGCTGGGATAGGCGGCCGCCTTGAAGGAGGCGGCCGCCCGGGCGTCAGGAGTAGCCCTTGTTCCGGTGGTCCTGCGCGGCTTCTTCCTGGGTTTCGGCCCCGGCATTGGCCGGCTGGGCGGCGCCCGAACCAGAGCCTGAGCCAGAGCTGCCGGACTGGCTGCTGGATGAAGCGCCGGGCTGTGAGGCGCCCGCCTGGGAACCGCCACCCTGGGCGCCGCCGCCCTCGGCGGGGCGGAAGTCGAAGTTGCCGCCCTCGCTCTGCCAGGTCTGCACGGTCAACACCTTGGCGCCGCCCTTGCTCTCGTGCGGGCCGTGGACCACGCCCTTGGCGTGGGTGAGGAAGGCGCCGGCGGACAGGGTTTCACCGGCCTCGATCAGGTCGCCTTCCAGCACATAGTGCATCTCGGACCCGGCATCGTGGTAGTGCGCGGGGATCACCCCTCCCGCCGGCAGGTGGACGATGGAGGTGACGACGCCCTTGTCGCGGTCCTCGTTCAGGATCTGAATCTTGAACTGACCGGTCCCACCGGGGATCTCGAAGGGGACCGCCTCGCCAGGCCGGGTCATCCGCAAGCCGCTGTCTGCCATGTCGCGCCTCCATCCGTTTCAGGGCTCCGAACGTGGGCAGGAAGCGGGAAGTTGCCAGGAGCGGGGTGTCAGGCGGCGCGCAGGTGCTCCAGCAGGCGCGGCATCAGCTCCACCAGGTTGCAGGGACGGAAGCGGGCGTCGAGCTGGTGGACCAGGATGTCGTCCCAGGCGTCCTTCACCGCCCCCGTGCTGCCCGGCAGGGCGAAGAGGTAGGTTCCGCCCGAGACGCCGCCGATCGCGCGGGACTGGATCGTGGAGGTGCCGATCTTGGCGTAGCTCAGCATCCGGAACAGCTCGCCGAAGCCGGTGATCTCCTTTTCCAGCACGCGGGCGAAGGCCTCGGGCGTCACGTCGCGACCGGTGATGCCGGTGCCGCCGGTCGTGATCACGCAATCCACCTGCGCGTCCGCGACCCAGCGGCGCAGATGGCCTTCGATGGCATCGGCCTCGTCGCGCGCGATGGCGCGCTCGGCGAGGCGGTGGCCGGCGGCCTGGATGCGGGCGGCCAGCGTTTCGCCGGAGCGGTCGGAGGCGAGGTCGCGCGTGTCGCTGACGGTCAGCACCGCGATGTTCACGGGCAGGAAGGTGCGGCTCTCGTCGATCGGCATGGTGGGGCTCCTTGGCGTTGCTAAGCGGGCGCGTTCCTGTGGCGGCGCGTTCATATGGGGTGCGTGGGCGCCCCTTCCGCAAGGCGTTCCACCTGTGCAAGGTTCCGCCGCGCGCGGCGATCAGGACCAATCAAGGAGCATCGGGTGCCCCGGCTGCTGAACATCCTCGGTTTCATGGTTTTCGTGCTGGGGGCGGTGGCCCTGGCGGTGGCCGTCTATGTTCTGCTGGCCGGGGTGATCGGGTGGAATCCCTTCAGCCACGGCCGTCCGATGGCCGCGGGCGTCACCACCATGGCGGCCATGCTGGCGCTCGGCGTGGTGCTGCTGGTTTCGGGCGCGTTGCTGGGCCGGGCGGCCGTGCGGGCCGAGGCGCGGGCGGGCCTCACGGCCTGACGCCCCGCGCGGCGCTCACCATTCCCCCAAGAACACGCCGCCACGCTTGTGGCTGTCGGTTCGGAGTTCCGCCTCGGCCCAGGTGATGGTGGTGCGGCGCTTCAGCTCCCCGAACCAGGAGAGCAGGCGCTCGCGCATCTCCCGGCACACCCCGCCCATGGCCGGGTCCGCGCCGAGGTCGTGCAGCTCCTCCGGATCGGCCCGGAGGTCGAAGAGCATGGGGCGCAGGCCGTCCGTCCAGTGGACGTATTTCCAGCGCTCCGTCCGCACCATCCAGGCGTGGTGGTGGCCGGTGGGCAGGCCCAGGCGGCGGCGGGCGCCGCGAAAGGTCCAGTCCAGCTCCGACACCGCCGCGTCCCGCCACGCCCCCGCCGTGCCGCGCGTCAGCGGCAGCAGGGAGCGGCCGTCGATCAGGTGCTCCGCCGGGTCCAGCCCCAGCGCGTCGAGGATGGTCGGCACCACGTCGACCGCCTCGGCGAAGCGTTCCTCCACCGTGCCGCGCGTCGCGTCCGCCCTGGCGGAGGGATCGTAGAGGAGGAAGGGGACGCGCTGGATGCAGTCGTGGAACAGCTCCTTCTCGCCCAGCCAGTGGTCGCCCAGGTAGTCGCCGTGGTCGGAGCAGAAGACCACCAGCGTGTCTTGCCAGCGGCCCAGCCGCTCCATCGCCTCCCAGACGCGGCCGAGATGGTGGTCGAGCTGGGCGATCAGGCCCTGGTAGGCCGGGCGGACGGTGTTCACCGTCTCGTCCCGGGCGAAGTTCTGCGCCACCTCCTCGTTCTGGAACTCGCGGAGGACGGGGTGGGCGCCAGGGCCGCGCTCGTCCTCGGACCGCACCACCGGCAGGCAGTCCTCGGGGCCGAACATCGCGTGGTAGGGCGCGGGGGCGATGTAGGGCCAGTGCGGCTTCACGTAGGAAAGGTGCAGCACCCAGGGCTTGTCCCCCTGCTCCTCCATGAAGCGGATGGCGGTGTCGGTGGTGTAGGCGGTTTCGCTGTGCTCCTCGGCCACGCGCGACGGATAGCGGGCGTTGCGCATCTTCCAGCCCGAGAGCGGGCCGTCGGGGCCGTCCACCGCGATCACGAAGTCCGTCCAGGGGTCGGGGCTGTCATAGCCCTTGGCGCGGAGCCAGTCGGCATAGGCCGAATCGGGCTCGCCGTGGTGGCCGTCGTGCCGGTCCACCAGGGTGAACCAACCCTCGTCCAGCAGCACCTTCAGCTCGCTCGCGCCGTCCACCTCCAGCCGCTTCTGCCCGCGCGCATCGGGCAGCACATGGGTCTTGCCGGCCAGCGCCAGGGTGCGACCGGCCTCGCGCAGGTGCCAGCCCAGCGTCACCTCGCCGACCGAGAGCGGCACGCGGTTGTGGGTGGCCCCGTGCGAGGAAACGTAGCGCCCGGTGTAGTAGGACATGCGCGACGGGCCGCAGATGCCGGACTGCACATAGGCCTGGGCGAAGCGCACGCCGCGCGCGGCCAGGGCGTCGAGATGGGGCGTGGGCAGGTGCGGGTGCCCGGCGCAGGACATGTGGTCCCAGCGGAACTGGTCCGCCATCACGAAGAGAACGTTCCGTGCGGTCATCGCGATCTTGCTTGCCCCCGTTTCCCCGGCCCAGGCTAAGGCCATGTGGAAACCGGGGGTAGCCGGGTGGGGAAGCGGACCGTGGCACAAGGGATCATCACGCGGCGGGTGGCGGGGCTGCTGGCGCTGGGCGCGGCGGCGCCCGCGATGGCGCAGGGCGATGCGACGCGCATCCTCGCCACCTTCCCGCCGGGCGCGGCGCTGGACGGCGTGGCGCGGCTGCTGGCGGATGGCGCCGCGCGGGGCACCGGCGCTGGGGACCGCCCGCGCGGCACGGTCGTGGTGGACAACCGGGCCGGGGCGAACGGCAACATCGCCGCCGGCCTCCTCGCCCGCGCGGCCCCCGATGGGCGCACGCTGCTGCTGGCGATCGACACCACCTTCAGCCTCAACCCCCATCTTTATGCCAATCCCGGCTTCGATCCGGCGGTGGACGTGGAGCCGGTGGCGATCGCGGGCACCTTTCCGGTGGCGCTGCTGGTGCACCCCTCCGCCGGCATCACCGATCTCGCCGCGCTCGCGCGGGCGGCGCGGGCGCGGCCCCTGCTCTACGCCTCCGCGGGAAGCGGCTCGCCCGGGCATCTGGCGATGGAGTTCCTGCGCGCGGCGCTCGGCCTGCCCCCCGCCGCCTTTGAGCACGTTCCCTTTCGCGGCAATGCCGAGGCCATGACCAGCCTGCTGGCCGGGCAGGTTTCGGCGGGGTTCATCGCGGTGGCCGGTGGCGCGGATTTCGTGCGGGACGGGCGGCTGCGGGCGCTGGCGGTGTCCGGCCCGCGCCGGATGGAGATGCTGCCGGACACGCCGACGGTGGCGGAGTCGGGCCACCCGGCCTTCGACGTGCGCTTCGCCTTTGTGCTGATGGCGCCGCGGGGCGTGCCGGAGGAGGTGCGGCGGGACTGGGCCGGGCTGGTCGCCGCCGTCCTGGCCCAGCCGGCCACGCGTGCCCGCCTGGCGGCCTGGGGGGTGGAGCCGGACGCGGGCGGGCCGGCGGAGGCCGCCGCCTGGATCGCTTCCGCCGGCGAGCGCTGGGGCAAGGTGGCGCGGGACACGGGAATGCGGGTCGGCTGACGCCAGGGGACGCCCCGCCCCGACGCCTCCCGGGGCCTCGCGGCCGTTTCTGGCGGCCGGGCGGGAGAGGGAGCTAGAGTTCGGCCGCCCGTCCCCTGACTGGAGGCGCCGCCCATGCGCCATTCCCTGCTGTTCCCCTGGGTTGCCACCGCCCTTCTGGCGGGTGCCGCGCTGTTCGTGCTCGGCCTCGCCGGACCGGCGCACTGGGTCTGGGCCGCGGCCGCCGTGCCGGTGGCGGCGCATGTGGCCCTGGGTGTCGGGCGGGCGCTGGCGGGGGGCGGGCTGGGCGTCGACGTGATCGCCCTCGCCGCGATCCTCGGTGCCCTGTTGCTCGGCGAAACCGCGGCCGCCGCGGTGATCGGCCTCATGGTCGCGGGCGGGGAGGCGCTGGAGGCCTGGGCGGAGGGCCGGGCCACGCGCGCCCTGTCCGACCTCATGGCGCGCGCCCCCCGCCATGCCGCGCGCCTGATCGGGGACGGCATGGAGGAGGTGGCGGTCGGCGCGCTTCGCCCCTCCGACCTGATCCTGGTCCGGCCCGGGGAAACCGTGCCCACGGACGGCCTGCTGCAGGACGAGGCCGCGATCCTCGACGAGAGCGCCCTCACGGGCGAGCCCCTTCCGGCGCGCGTGGCCGCGGGGGCCGCGCTGCGCAGCGGGGCGGTGAATGCCGGCGGCGCCTTCCGCATGCGCGCCACCTCCGATGCCCAGGCGAGCACCTATGCGGCGATCATCCGCCTGACCCAGGCCGCGGCGGCGGAGCGGCCGCCGCTGGCGCGCCTGGCCGACCGCTGGGCGCTCGCCTTCGTGGGGCTGACCGCCGCCGTCGCCCTGGGTGCCTGGGCCATCTCGGGCGAGGCCGCGCGCGCGCTGGCCGTGCTGGTGGTGGCGACGCCCTGCCCGCTGATCCTGGCCGCTCCCGTCGCGCTGATCGCGGGCGTCAGCCGGGCGGCCCGGCGCGGCATCGTCGTCAAGGGCGGCGGCGCGCTGGAGCGGCTGGCGCGGACCCGGACGGTGCTGTTCGACAAGACCGGAACCCTGACGCCGGGCCGGCCAAGGCTGGCGGCCGTGGAGGCGGATCCGGCGATGGGCCGCGACGAGGCGATGCGCCTTGCGGCCAGCCTGGCCCAGGGATCGACCCACCCCGTCTCGGCCGCCCTGGCCGCCGCCGCCGGGGAACGCGGGCTCCGGCTGGCAGCACCCGGGGCCGTGGAGGAGAGGCCGGGGGGCGGGCTGTCGGGCCTGGTCGAAGGCCAGGCGGTGGCGCTGGGAAGCGAGGGTTTCCTGCGCGAGCGGGGCATCGCGGCCGAGGCGGCGTGGAGCGCGATGGCCTCCGTCGCGGCGGGGTCGGTCGCGTGGCTGGCGGTCGGGGGGCGGGTGGCGGCGGCCTTTCTGATGGCCGACGGGCTGCGCCCGGAGGCCGCGCGCACCGTGCGCCGCCTGCGGGCGCTCGGCATCGGGCGGCTCGTGATGGTGAGCGGGGACCGCGAGGGCGCGGCCGCGCCGGTGGGCGCCGCGCTCCGCCTGGACGCGGTGCTGGCGGAGCGCACGCCGGAGGAGAAGATTGCCGCCGTGCGAGAGGAATGTGCGCGCGCGCCCACCGCCATGGTCGGCGACGGCGTGAACGACGCGCCGGCCCTGGCCGCCGCCGATGTCGGGATCGCCATGGGCGCCCAGGGCACCGCCGCCGCGTCGGAGGCCGCCGACGTGGTGCTGACCGTGGACCGCCTGGACCGGGTGCCCGAGGCGCTGGCCATCGCGCGGCGTTCGCGCCGCGTGGCCCTGCAGGCCATCGGGCTCGGCATGGGATTGTCGGGAGGGGCGATGATCTTCGCCGCGGCCGGATGGCTTTCGCCGCTGGCCGGGGCGGTTCTGCAGGAGGCGATCGACGTCGCCGCCATCCTGTTCGCCCTGACGGCGCTCTGGCCCGGAACCGGCGAGGCCGCGCCCGGCACCGTTCCGTCGGGTGCGGGGCTGCGCGACCGCATGGCGGAGCATGCGGAGCTGAGGCGGCTGGTGGAGGCGTTGCGGGATGCCGGCGAGGCCGTCTCCGGCGGCCCGGCCGCCTTACCGGCCATCGAGGCCTTGCGGGATGGCCTGCGCGCCCGGCTGCTGCCCCACCAGCGGGAGGAGGAGCGGCTGCTTTACCCCGCCGCCGCGTCGCTGCTCGGCGGGCAGGACCCGATGGGGGCGCTGCTGCGCATGCACGGCGCCATCGAATCCCTGGTTGACCGGATCTCGGCCCTGCTGGCGGTCGCGCGGAGCCAGGACGGCTGGGCCTCAGCCGGCCCGGAACTGCGGCGGAGCCTCTTCGCCCTGGAAGCCTTGCTGGAGCTGCACATCGCGGCGGAGGAGGAGGTCCTGGCCGAATTCACCGATGCCGCGTCCCGGCCGGTGGTGCCGGTGGGGGCGCTGCGCCAGCCGGCCTAGGACAACCTGCCGCCGGTGGCGGCCTGGCTCAGGCCGGCACCCAGGCCGCGATCCGGTCCGCCGCGAGCTCCCATCCCGCGTCCAGCATCATCAGGTGTCCGACCCCCGGCAGCACGCGGGCGGCAACCCCGTGCCAGCCGGCGCAGCGCTCCATGGCGTCGCGTGGGATCAGGCGGTCGTGCTCGGCGCCCAGCACCAGCACGGGACGTCCGTGGATCCAGCCGGGGGTGACGGGCTGGGGCATCTGCGCCTCCATCAGCGCGGCCGGGGATTCATCCCGCAGCTTGGCGGCGTGGAGCATGGCGGCGCCCTGGTCCATGCCCGGCCCGAACAGCCCGCGCGCCAGCGCCGGGGAGGGCTCGCCCGAGCCGGTGAGCCGCGCGACCTCGCCCCAGAGCGCGGGGTTGGAGGCGGCGAGATGGGCGTTGGACCACCAGAGCCCTTCGGGCGGCACCGGCGCCATCAGGGCGGCGCCGCGCACGCGGGGGTCGTCCAGCAGGCGCTGGGCGATGAGCGCGCCGAGGGAATGCCCCACCAGCACGGCAGGCCCCTGTTCCAGCGCGGCGCGCACGGTGCCGACGCGGTCGGACAGGGTGGCGCCCTGGAGGGTGACGGCGGTGCAGGGGTGCCCCGCGGCCGCCAGGCGCTGGGCGAAGCCATCTCCCCAGATCCAGGGGCCGCAGGCCGCGCCGTGCAGCAGGATCAGGCGCGTCAGGTGCGGCGTGCCGGCGGGGGGCTCGAAGCGAAGGGTCATGCCCCCAGCCCTGCCACAGCCGCGTCCGCGACGCGACGCCTCCGGAGCAGATCAACCGTCTCCTGCGCGGTGCCGGCCGCGACCCCCATGCGGCGCATGGCGAAGTCGGCGATGCCCAGCGCCACCTCGCGTTCGCCCATCACCGCGAGGCCGCTGGAGTCCTGGGCGTAGAGCCAGTCCACCTCGGAATCGTGATGGGCGCGCACGGTCACCTCGATGCCCGGATTGGCGGCGCGGGCCAGCTCCACCACCCGCCGGGCCTCCCAGGCCAGGGGGAGGGTGACGATCAGCAGCCGGGCGCGGGCGGCATGGGCGGCCTCCAGCATCTCCGGCTGGGTGGCGTTGCCCCAGAGAACGGGAACGGATTGCCGGGTCAGGACCTCCGTGCGGTGGCGGTCGTCCTCCACCACCACGAAGGGCAGGCTGTGGCGGCGCAGCGCGGCCGCGACCAGCACGCCGACGCGCCCGTAGCCGACCAGGATGGCGTGGTCCTCCATGCGCGGCAGGCTGGCGGCGAGGCGCGAGCGCCCCTCCGCCCCCGGCGGCGCGCGGCGGGGGATGCGGGCGGCGAGCGCGGCCAGAAGGCGGAAGGTGAGGGGCATGAGCAGGATGGCCCCGAAGCTGCCGAGCAGGACCGGGCCGCGCAGCGAGTCGGGCAGGATGCCCTGGCCGATCGCCAGCTCCATCAGCACGAAGGAGAACTCGCCGATCTGGGCCAGGGAGGCGGCCACCGTCGCGGCGATGGCGGGCGTGACGCGCAGCGCGATCAGCAGGGCGAAGCTGGCGCCCCCCGTGCCGATCAGCACCGTGGCCAGCGCCAGGATGGAGGTGACGGGCGCGTCCAGCAGCCGCGCCGGGTTCAGCAGCATCCCCACCGAGACGAAGAAGATGGCGGCGAAGATGCGCTGCAGCGGCAGGGTCTCGGCCGCGGCCTGGTGGCCGAGGTCGCTCTCGCCGAGGATGGCGCCGGCGAAGAAGGCGCCCAAAGCGAAGGACACGCCGAACAGGGCCGAGGCCTCGAAGGCGACACCGAGCGCCACCACCACCACCGCCAGGGTGAACAGCTCCCGCGAGCCGGAGCGGGCCACCTGTTGCAGCGCCCAGGGCAGCAGGCGGCGGCCCGCCACCAGCATCAGGGTGGCGAAGGCCGCGAGCTTGAGCAGGGCCACCAGCACCGCGCCGGCCATGCCCTCGCCGGCTTCGCCCGAGGCGGCGGGCACCAGCACGAGGCCGAGCACCACGAGAAGGTCCTGCAGCACCAGCCATCCCATGGCGATGCGCCCGGCCTCCCCGGACAGGCGGCCGCGTTCCTCCAGCGCGCGGGTGGCAACCGCGGTGGAGGCGATGGCGAGCGTCAGGCCGAAGACCATGGCGGGGCCGAAGCCGAGGCCCGGCAGCGCCATGCCGAGGGCCGTGCCCATCAGCGTGCCGATCGCCACCTGCGCCGTGGCCCCGGGCACCGCGACGCGCCAGACCGCCAGCAGGTCGCGCGGCTGGAAGTGCAGGCCGACGCCGAAGAGGAGAAGGCCGACGCCCACCTCCGCCATGGTGCGGGTGAAGGCGCCGTCGATGGCGACGCCCGGCGTGTAGGGCCCGATGGCGACGCCAGCGACGAGATATCCGACGAGGGGAGGCATTCGCAGCGCCCGCGCCGCCAGCCCGAAGCCGAAGGCGGCGGCGAGGCCGATGACGAGGCTGGCGAGGAAGGGCGGCGCGTGTTCCATCCGCGTCCCTTTTCGCAGCCCGGACGGGAGAGGGCCAGGGGCGGGCTCCGCCGTTCAGCCCCTGGTCACGGCTTCCAATCAGCCCTCGTTCAGCCGATCACGACGAGCACCACGCTGAGCACGATCAGCAGCGCCCCGACGGCGTCGCGCGGCTTCAGCGGTTCCTTCAGGTACCAGCGGCCGAAGGCGAGGGTGAAGACGATCTCCACCTGCCCGACCGAGCGCACCAGCGCCACCGGGGCCGAGGCGAAGCCGGTGAACCAGCAGGCCGAGCCCAGCGCCGAGAGCAGCCCGACCGGGGCGGCGTTGCGCCAGGTGCGGAACACGGCGGCGAGCGAGGCGGGCTCGCGCGCCAGCAGCCAGCCGCCCTGCATCGCCGTCTGCATGATGTTGGTGACCACCACGGTGCAGAGCGCGCCGAGCACTGTGTCGGCCGCGGCCAGGTCCTGGTTGGCCGCGCGGATGGCGATGCCTGTGAGCCCGAAGCAGGCACCGGCCGCGATGCCGCAGAGCGCCGCCGGCTGGGCCGTGGCCCGCAGAGCCTGGCGGAGCGAGGAAACCTGGCCGGCCAGCGACAGCCAGAGCACCGCCGAGACGCCCATCGCCACTCCCGCCCAGCTCAGGGGGGAAATGTGCTCGCCCAGCAGGATGATGGCGAAGACGGCGCCCTGCAGTGCCTCGGTCTTGGAATAGGCGGTGCCGACCGCGAAGCCGCGCGGCGCGAAGGAGGCGATGAGGAACACCGTGCCGAAAATCTGCAGCAGCCCGCCCACCGCGCAAAGGAGCAGGGCGCGCGGGCCGAATTCCGGCAGGGTGCCGCCGCCGATCCACCACCAGGCGCCCACCAGGGCAAGGCCCGGCGGCACGCCGTAGAGGTAGCGCACCACCGCGGCGGCGTTGAGCGAGAGGGTGCCGCGCAGCTTCTGCTGGAGGGCGGTGCGCCAGCACTGGAACAGCGCGGCGGAGAGGGTGGCGGCGAGCCAAAGGGGCATGGGCGCGTCCGGGCGAGCGGGGAAGGGGATCGCGGCCTGGGAGGCGCAATGGGGCTGGTCGCGAGGGTCTGCTCCGGTTCCGCTTCCGTCAACCGGGCCCCTGCGGGCGGCGCCGGGGCGCAACCGCCCGGCGCGGGGGACCGTTCGTGGGAAGCGTTCGCGATGGCCCGGCCATCCTGCCCGGCCCCTGCTCCCCACAACGGCTGCGAGGACTTCATGGCGAAGAAGGTCAGCGACTTCTTCTGGGAACGGCTGCATGCCTGGGGCGTGCGGCGGGTGTTCGGCTATCCCGGGGATGGCGTGAACGGGCTGCTGGGCGGATTGCAGCGCTTCGGCACCGACAAGATCCAGTTCATCCAGGTGCGGCACGAGGAAATGGCCGCCTTCATGGCCAGCGCCCATTCCAAGTTCACCGGCGAGGTCGGTGTCTGCCTCGCCACCAGCGGGCCGGGGGCGACGCACCTGCTGACCGGCATGTACGACGCCGCGGCCGACCACATGCCGATGCTGGCGATCGCCGGGCACACCGTGCGCCCGGCGATCGGCGGGCACTACCAGCAGGAGGTGGACCTGCTGAGCACCTTCAAGGACGTCGCCGGCGCCTTCGTACAGCAGGCCAGCGTGCCCACCCAGATGCGCCACCTGGTGGACCGCGCCATGCGCACCGCCATGGGCGAGCGGCGCGTGACCGCGCTGATCATTCCCAACGACCTGTCGGAGGAACCCTACGAGGACCCGCCCCACGCCCACGGCACCAACCATTCGGGCATCGGCTGGACGCCGCCCCGCGTGATCCCGCGGGACGAGGACCTGCGCCGCGCGGCGGCCGTGCTGAACGAGGGCAAGCGCGTCGCCATCCTGGTGGGGGCCGGGGCGCGCGAGGCGGCGGCCGAGGTGGAGGCGGTGGCGGACCGGCTGGGCGCCGGGGCCGCCAAGGCGCTGCTGGGCAAGGACGTGCTGCCCGACGACCTGCCCTGGGTCACCGGTACCATCGGTCTGCTGGGCACGCGGCCGAGCTGGGACCTGATGCAGGACTGCGACACGCTGC
This sequence comes from Muricoccus vinaceus, assembly GCF_042433125.1. NCBI lineage: Bacteria > Pseudomonadati > Pseudomonadota > Alphaproteobacteria > Acetobacterales > Roseomonadaceae > Muricoccus > Muricoccus vinaceus. The sequence goes on from NZ_JBHLVZ010000120.1 coordinate 19,029, forward strand.
TGATGGTGGGATCGAGCTTTCCCTGGTCCGAGTTCCTGCCAAAGGAAGGGCAGGCGCGCGGGGTGCAGATCGACCTGCAGCCCGCCATGCTCAGCCTGCGCTATCCCATGGAGGTGCCGCTGACCGGCGACGCCGCGGAAAGCCTGCGCGCGCTGCTGCCCCTGCTGGAGCAGAAGGAGGACACCTCCTGGCGGGAGGGGATCGCGAAGGGCAACCGCGAGTGGCATGCCCTGCTGCAAAGCCGGGCCGAGGCCGCCGCCGATCCGGTGAACCCGCAGCTTCCGTTCCAGGAGCTGTCGAAGCGCCTGCCGGACGGGGTGATCCTGACCAGCGATTCCGGTTCCGCGGTGAACTGGTACGCGCGCAACCTGCAGATGCGGCGGGGCATGCGCGGGTCGCTTTCGGGCAGCTTCGCCAGCATGGGGGCGGCGGTGCCCTATGCCTTCGCGGCCAAGATGGCGCATCCCGACCGTCCGGTGATCGCCATGGTGGGCGACGGCGCCATGCAGATGAACAACATGGCCGAGCTGATCACGGTGGCGCAGCACTGGCGCTCCTGGTCCAACCCCACCTGGGTCTGCATCGTGCTGAACAACCAGGACCTGAACGAGGTGACCTGGGAGCAGCGGGTGATGGAGGGCATGCCCAAGTTCGAGGAAACGCAGCGCCTGCCCGATTTCCCCTACCACCGCTTCGCCGAGCTGGCGGGGCTGCGCGGCCTTTTCGTGGACGATCCCGCCCAGGTCGGGCCGGCGCTGGACCAGGCGCTGGCCTCCGACCGGCCGGTGGTGCTGGAGATCCGCACCGACCCGAACGTGCCGCCGCTGCCGCCGCACACCCAGCTCGGGCAAGCCGCGCAGTTCGCCTCCGCGCTGCTGCACGACCCGGACAAGGGGCAGGTGATCCTCGACACCGCGCGGCAGGTGATGAGCGCGGTGCTGCCGTCGCGGAAGGCGTGAGGCGGCAGGCTGCCGCATCTTCGCCATGCGGGCGGGGCAGGATCGCGGCATGACCCGATCCTTCCCCCTGGCCCTTCTCGCCCTGTCGCTGATGGCGGCGGCCGCGCTTGCCCAGCCTGCGGCGCCGGCCGTCTATCCCGGGCCGGGCACGCTGCTGCGGCTGTCGGAGTCCGCCGAGGTGACGCGGGCGCCGGACGAGGTGCGCGCGACGCTGCGCTTTGAGGCGCGGGACGCCACCCCGGCCGGGGCACAGGCGGCTGTGAACCGCGCCATGGCGTCGGCGCTGGAGGCGGCGCGGGGCGCGGCGGGGGTCACGGCCTCCACCGGGGCCTACAGCACCTGGCGGCAGGAGGACCCGGCCCGATGGGTGGCGGCACAGGCGCTGAACCTGCGCGCGGGCAACCAGGCCGCGCTGCTGGAGCTGGTGGGCACGCTGCAGTCCCGCGGGCTGGCGCTGGGCGGCATCGCCCATGGGCTGAGCCGTGATTCCGCCCGCGCCGCCCGGCAGGACGCGGCCGGCCTGGCGCTGGAGGCGCTGCGGCGGAGGGCGGAGGCCGTGGCCGCCGGGATCGGCATGCGGGTGGAGCGGATCGCGGAGATCAACCTCGAAACCGCCGATCCCGGCCCGGTGCGGCCGATGATGGCCCAGGCCATGGCACGGGGCGCGGCGCCAGCGCCTCCCGTGGCGCAGGCGGAGGACGTGGTGGTCGGCGCCTCCGCGCAGGCGGTGGTGGTGATGGTTCCGAACTGAAAGGGTGAGGTGCCTGTTCTTCAGCGGCCCGCTACTGGTGCCTTCAACCGGGCTCGCCCGGGCCTGACCTGCGCGGCCGGCGCTCCGTGTGGTGGCACAAGGGAAACCTGTGGCGAGCCCGCGCGCGTAGGGCAGGGGATCGGCATTCCGGGTTGTGCCCGGAGCCGGCAACTGCACAATGACCGGCGCGCGCCAGGCAATACATCACGGCGAGCAACGCAGACGGATGCATCGGACGTCACCCACCGGGAGGCAACGATGCTCAAAGGTCTCGTGCAGAAGGCGGCGAGCCACGTCGGGCTTGACGTTTATCCCAGCTGGGACCGCAACTTGAACGTTGCGATATTCGGCATGTCATCGATGTGAGCGCCAACGAAGGGCAGTTCTACACATCCCTTCGTGCGAATGCGGGCTTTGCAGGCCCGATCGCCTCCGTCGAGCCGGACCCTGAGCTGTGCAAGGTCATACTGGACGGGAACGCGAAGGTGCCGGACGAGAGATGGAGTCTTCATCAAATGGCGCTCGGGTCGGAATCCGCCACGCGCCAGTTCAATCGCATGGCCCTGAACGTCTTCAACTCCTTTCTCGCGCCCGTTGGCGGCAATCCACGGAACTCGGTGGCTTCGACCTTCACGGTTCGGATCGGGCGCATCGACGATCTGCTGCATGGCTTCGACCTGGCGGTGCTGCGTGGTGGACCCGAGACCTTCCCGCGCGTGCCGCTGGTGCAGACCGGAGTGTCGTTCCGCCCCAACACTGAGGACATGCCGGACTGGAGGGATTCCACGTCATCCTTCCAGGCCGCGGGATTCATGTTCGCCGACCTGTTCTCCCTGGTGCCCGCCACGCATGGTGCACCGCATGAGGCGGACTGCCTGTTGATCCGGGCTGATCCGGGCTAGCCAAGGGGTTGCGGAACGTCGTGCCTTCTGCCGGGGTCATCGGCCACCGGGCGGGGGGTGATGGTTCCGGGCTGAGCCGCGCCTGTTGACGGGGCCGCTCCCCAAGGGGACGGTCCGCGCAAACCATCGCGGAGGAAGCCCCATGTCGCCCAGAACCCTGTTGGGGGCCCTCGCGCTCGGCCTGGTGGCCGCCCTGCCAGCCACGGCCCAGACCCAGCCGCCCATCCGCCTGATCGTCGGCTTCCCGCCGGGCGGCGGCATCGACCTCCTCACCCGCGTGATGGGGGAGGGACTGGCGGCCCGTCTGGGACGCACGGTGGTGGTGGAGAACCGCACGGGGGCGGGCGGCAACATCGCGGCCGATGCCGTGGCCAAGGCGGCGCCCGACGGCAACACGCTGGGCGCCATTCCGGCCGGGCCCCTGGTGATCAACCGTCACATCTACCGGACCATGCCCTTCGACCCCCTGGCGGATTTCACGCCCATCAGCCGCTTCGCCGCCATTCCCGTGGTGTTCCTGGCGGCGCCGAACGCGGGCATCACCGATATCGCCTCGCTCCGTGCGCGGCTCGCGGCCGGGCCGCTGCCCTGCGGCACGCCGGGGGCCGGGACCACGCAGCACCTGGCTGTCGCGCTGCTGATGCGGGAGATCGGGCGGGACTGCACGATCGTGCATTATCGCGGCACCGGCCCGGCCCTGCCGGACCTGCTGTCTGGCACCATCGCGCTCTACACCGACACCGTGGTGACGGGACTGCCGCCCGCGCGGGACGGGCGGGCCCGGGCCATCGCCATCGCCTCCCCCACGCGGTCCGCCCTGGCGCCGGAGGTGCCGGTGGTGGCGGAAAGCGTGCCGGGCTTCGTGGCCGAGACCTGGCTGGCCCTGCTCGGCCCGCGCGGCATGGCCGAGGCCCAGGCGGCACGGCTGGAAGACGCCATGATCGCCCTTGCCCGCGATCGGGCGGTGGCCGCCCGCCTGCGGGACCTCGCCTCCGAACCCGTGGGCTCCACCCGTGCGGAACTGGCGGAGACGATCCGCGCGCAGGACGCGGTCTGGGGACCTGTCGCGCGGGAGGCCAAGGTCACGGCGGACTGATCCGGGCCTGCCGGGGAGCCCTGGGCCCATGGGGAGGGCACTGCGCTCTCCGGACCTGACCGCCCTGGCACCCTTCCTGCCCTTGCAGTCTTTCCCCGGGGGCCACCGGCGTCACCGAGCCAGACCAAGAACGCGCAGGAGCCTTCTGGCCATGCGCGGGGGACGCGCCCTGCCGCGCGTGCGATGCTGGGCGCGATGTCACCGATCCTTGCCGGCCTGTTGTTCCAGTTGGCGGCCATCGCCCTGTTTGTCGTGCTGGACACGCTGACCAAGGTGCTGACGGCTCAATACCCGATCCCGCAGATCGTGTTCATGCGCTTCGCCTTCCACACGGTGGTGGTGGCGCTGGCGCTGCGGATGACCATGGGGCGGCTGCCCTGGCGCAGCCGCGCGCCGGGGCTGGAGGCGGTGCGGAGCCTTTGCCTGCTGGTCGCCAACGGGTTGTTCGTGGTGGCGCTGTTCCACATCCCGCTGGCGGACGCCTCGGCGGTGACCTTCGCCTCCCCCATCTTCACCGCCGCCCTGGCCGCGCTGGTGCTGGGGGAGACGGTGGGGCGGCGGCGCTGGCTGGGCATCGGGATCGGGCTGCTGGGCGTGATGCTGGCGCTGCGCCCGCCCTTCCTGACCGGGGAAACGCCGCACTGGGCGCTGTTCCTGCCGCTGGGCACCGCCCTGTCCTTCGCGGCCTACCAGATCCTCACGCGCAAGCTCTCGGCGGTGGATTCTCCGGCCACCATCATCCTGCATACGGGGCTCGCGGCCGGGGCGGTGGCGGCGCTCGCGCAGCCCTTCGTCTGGCAGGCGCCGGACGCCACGGGCTGGGTGCTGATGGCGCTGGCCGGAATATTCGGCGCCAGCGGGCATTTTTTGCTCATCCAGGCCTATTCCCGGGCGCCCGCCAGCATTCTGGCGCCGATGACCTACACGCAGCTGGTCTGGGCCACGCTGTCCTCGGTGCTGTTTTTCGGGGACCCGCCGGATGGCTGGACGCTGCTGGGGGCGGGGGTGATCGCCACGGGCGGGATCGTGGCGGCGCGCGCGGGCACCGCCCGCTGAGGGGCGCCGCCCGGCACGGGCGGCACCCCTGGCCGTTCAGGCGCGGTCGAGCGGCCGCATCGCGTCGATGTTGTTGCCTCTCTGTGTCCGCAGATCCGTATAGGCGCCGCCCGAGGCGAGGATGCGCTCGAACAGCCAGCGCGCGCGCTCGTCCCCCAGCATCTGCCAGACGAGCACGAGGGAGCGCGCCCAGAGGACGGTGTAGTTGCCGTCGCCGTCCCAGCCTTCGCCGTTCTTCCGCCCGGGGCGGGCGACGGTGGCGAGCTCGGCCCAGGTGTTGTGCTGCACCGGGCCGGGCAGGATGTTGTGGCTGTTGCCGATCGCGAAGGCGTAGTAGCCGCCCATCTGCATCGGGAAGACGTTGGGCGGCTGCATCCCGCGCTCGATGATCCAGTTGCGCGCGAAGTCCGCCACGAAGCGCCGCGCCTCCAGCGACCCCGCGCGCCAGGCGCACCAGCAGCCGGCCATGATGTGGTCCTGCATCCAGGGCTTGAGGGCACCCCGGTCATAGGGATTGCACTCGGGCAGCCAGCCGAAGGGCTCGCCCTGGGCCTGCTTCCAGGCCGGCACCTTGGAGTTCAGGTAGGCGAAGTTGAACTCCACCACCTCGGACAGGTGGGCCTTGAGCGGCACGGCATCCGGGCAGAGCAGGGAGGCAAGGGAGACGTCGCGGATGGCCCAGCCGGCCTCGCGCGGCTGGTTGTTCTGCATCACGCACCAGTCCCGCTGCGCACCTGCCACGGTCTTGATGCGGTTGGGCGCATAGGTGCTGGTCATGGCGTAGAGCCCCTGGGACAGCAGGGCGTCCCAGAAGGAGCGGCGCCCGGTGACCAGGTAGGCGCCGTAGGCGAGCTGGGGCTGATGGCCGCCGTCCCAGTCCCGCCCGCCGTTGCCGAAGATGGTGTTGGGCGGGTTGGAGCCGCCGCGGGGATCCATCCACAGGCGCGGGCGCCCGGTCTCGCGCGACAGGTTCACGGGCACGCCGCGGGCACGGTCGAACTGGTTGATCGGCAGGGAGCGCGCGGCCTCCGCCTGGGCGATCATCATCCGGCGCGCCCGGCCGTCCTGCGTGGTGAAGAAGTTGGCGTGCCAGCCGGGCAGCAGGCCGATGTCCTCGCGCCCGCCGGTGCCGCCCATGTTGGGCGACTGGATCCCCGCGACGGAAAGGGGGGCGCGGAAGTCGGGGGCATTGAGGACGCGCCCGTAGCCCGCCAGCGTGCTCTCGTTCAGCCCGGTCGACAGGGCGTAGGGCGGCAGGGCGCCCACCTGGATCAGGAAGGCGGGGTCGATCTGGACGTTGTGCTCGGGCCTGTCGGCCCTGGCATTCTCCTCGGCGGAGACGCCGGTGAAGATGCGCCGGCCGAAGCCGTAGCCATGGGCGACGCGCAGGCCCGAAACGGAGAAGACCCTCGCGCCCTTCAGGGCGAGGGTGAGATCGATGTTCCAGGCGGACACGCCGCCCGTGTTCACGAACTGCCCGTCCGCCATCACGGCGTATTCGGCCTCCACCGACCCGTCCGCGAAGCAGGTGAAGTCCGCGACGAGCCGCACGGCATCGTTCAGCCAGGCCACCGCGCGGCGCTGCACGGCCAGCGGGCCGCGCTGCCAGTGGTCGTCGAAGCGCGAGGCCAGGGTGGCGGGCGCGAGATCGAGGGAGCGGCCGTCCACGGAAACGCTGCCGGTGATGCCGCTGCTGGCCAGCGCCGACATGCCGATGGGCGCGTCCGCCAGGGCGCCCGCCCGCCGCAGCATGGATTGCAGGGTCAGCCCCTCCGCCACCGGGGGAAAGGGGGTGGTGACCAGAACATGCGCGCCGGATCCGTCGGGGTGGCGGCGCAGCACATCCGCCTGTGCCGGGCGGGAGGCGCTGCCCCAGGACATCTGCAGCCCGGAGCCGGCCGGCAGGGCGCCCTGCGGCAGGTAGACCGCGAAGCTGCCGTAGCGCATGGCCAGCGCGCCGCGTCCGCGCTCGGCGTTGAAGTTGATGCCGACCAGGTCGTTGCCCGCGCCCGGCTGGAGAAAGGCGGGGGCAAAGACGACGCCCGAGGCCGAGCCGCCGCGGGCCGGGCGCTGCCATTCTGCCGGATTGTGCAGCCCGGCCACCGGCGCCGCGGCCGCGCCGGAGCGGGGAAGGGGCGCCGCGACCGCGGCCATGATGGCGTCGAGGCGGGCCTGATCGACGGCCGGACCCGCCCCATGAGGGAGCGGCACCGGGGGAGCGGGGGGGCGGATCGCCATGGGGGGGACTCCGGTCTGTGATGGGGCGCGGGCCCCGGAGGGTCCGGCCAACAACGCGGGGAGGGGGCTTGGTTGCCTCGGTGGCTCGCGGGGGAGTTGCGGGATCAGTGCGCCTTGGAGCCCGTCGCGCCACGGGGCCATGGCAGCCCGATGCCCCGCGACACCACCGGCAGCAGATGTTCCAGCCGGCGCCGCCACCAGCCCTTGCTGCCCTCGGCCGGCCGTCCGAGCAGGGCGATGAGGGGAAAGGTGATGAGCAGGGCCAGCCATCCTTGCGCCGGGGAAAGAAAGGACGCGCAGAGGTAGAGCAGCGGCGGGTGGAACAGGTAGGCGGCGAAGCTCAGGTTGGCGGCCCAGCGGATCGGCCCCGCCAGCTGTTCCAGCGGCAGCGACGCACCGATCCGCCGCATGCCCGCGAAATGGGCGGCCACGGCCAGGCCGAAGATCCAGTCCAGCCAGAATGTCTTGGCCTGGGCCAGCTGGGTGAAGAGCCAGGGACTGGTCGAATGCCGCGCGGCGGCCCATGCCAGGCCATAGATGTCCAGGGTCGTGATGGCCACGACGACCGCCAGGCCGCCGAGGGCCAGAAGGGTGCCGGCCACCCGGCCGATGCGCCTCAGCCCCTGCCAGCGCTGCAGCAGCACGCCCGTTGCCCAGATGGGCAGCAGCAGGAGCGCCTTGAAGCCGGCCAGCAGGGCCGTTGCCGCGAGCGCCAGGAAGCGCGCCGTGCCGCGAGGCAGGAAGGTGAAGGCGGCGAAGAGCACATAATACCAGAACTCGGCGCAGAGCGACCAGATCACCCCGTTCGACAGCGGCTGGATGCTGACCCAGGTCTCGGACAGGAAGGTCAGCGCCGCCCCGATGCGGAGGAAGGGATAATCCGCGTTGATGCGGGCGTAGACGGCGGGGTTGGTGCCGAAATGCCGTCCGATGGCGTCGCAGAGCACGGTGAGCGCGAGGGCGGGCACCAGGACCGACCAGAGCCGCGCCAGCCGTGCCGTCATGAAGCTGGCCAGGGTGGTTTCGCGGGAGTCGGCCGTGTTGCAGATGACGTAGCCCGACAGAACAAAGAACACGACCACCGCCTCATGCCCCAGGCGAGGGAGGAGCGGCATCCGGAACAGGTCCTGGACGTGATCGAGCACCACCACGATGGCCGCGAGGCTCCGCACGAGGTCGAGGTAGAGCGACTCGCTGCCGCTGATCGGGCGCGGGCGGCCGGGCTCCGGGATGGTCATGGGGCTGCCTGGCCTGTTCCCTGCGTCACGGCTGCCGCGCGCCGGGCCAGGAAAGGCTTCCCCGGCGTCCGGCCCATGGGTGGGCCGGTGCGCGCGCCAGAGCGTGCGACGCCCGAACTGGGAACACCAGAATTGGGGACACCGGAATTCGGGACGCCGAAGTTTGGGACGCCGAAGTTTGGGACGCCGGTATGCGGGACGATGTGCGGGCCAGTGTGCGGGTCCTCCCGGATGGGGAACGCAGAAGAGCGGCGGGGTCTGCGGGTTCCATTTCTTTTCTTAGAGCCCGCCACGGTTCTGAGGAGGCCGATCGTTTCGATTTGCTCTCAACAGGGCGTGAGCGGCCCCGGGTGGCGCCGCGGGCCCGGGTGCCGTCCTGCCCGGTGGTTGACCCCGCCCGCCGCCCGCCACAGCCTGCGCCCGAACGCCGCATGCCCCGGGGCCATGCGCGACGAGGGAGGGTTTTATGGCCGGCTTTGGGATGATCAAGGTGGAAACGCGCGGCAAGGTGGGGCTGGTCACGCTTGACCGGCCCGCGGCGCTGAACGCGCTCTGCGACCAGCTGATGACCGAGCTCGGCCAGGCGCTGCGCGACTTCGACGCCGATGCGGCGGTGGGCGCCATCGTGCTGACGGGCAGCGAGAAGGCCTTTGCCGCCGGCGCCGACATCAAGGAGATGAAGGATCGCACCTACCCGGCCGTGCATTTCGAGGACTTCATCGGCAACAAGTGGGAGACAGTGCTTTCCATCAAGAAGCCGGTGATCGCGGCGGTGGCGGGCTTCGCGCTGGGCGGCGGCTGCGAGCTGGCGATGATGTGCGACATCATCATCGCCGCCGGGAACGCGAAGTTCGGCCAGCCCGAGATCCGCCTCGGGATCATCCCGGGCGCCGGCGGCTCGCAGCGGCTGATCCGCGCGGTGGGCAAGTCCAAGGCGATGGACATGATCCTGACCGGGCGGATGATGGACGCGGACGAGGCGGAGCGGTCGAACCTGGTGACCCGCGTGGTGCCGGTGGAGAGCCTGCTGGACGAGGCGGTCAAGATGGGCGAGCAGATCGCGGCCTTCTCCCAGCCCTCCGTCGCCATGGCCAAGGAGGCGGTGAACGCGGCGCACGAGCTTTCCCTGCGGGAAGGCGTGCGGCTGGAGCGGCGGCTGTTCCACAGCCTGTTCGCGACCGAGGACCAGAAGGAGGGGATGTCGGCCTTCGCGGAGAAGCGCAGGCCGGCCTTCCGCAACGCCTGAAGGGGGAGGGCCAGCTCTTCCTTGACTCACCGGGGGGCTGTGGATAGAACGCCCCCCTTCCAGCGGCCGCCCCGGCGGGCCGCATCCCGTGAACATTTCGACTGGTATCCTCAAGGCCCATGGCGAACACCGCATCCGCGCGCAAGCGCATCCGGCAGAACGAGAAGCGCGTCGAGCGCAACCGCGCCCGCCGCTCGCGCGTCCGCACCTTCCTGCGCGCGGTCGAGGAAGCCATCACGGGCGGCGACAAGTCGAAGGCCCAGGAGGCGTTCCGCCTTGCGCAGCCCGAGCTGCAGCGCGCGGCCGACAAGGGCGTGACGCACGACAACACCGTGGCCCGCAAGCTGTCGCGCCTGTCGGCGCGGATCAAGGCGATCGGCGTCGCCGCCTGAGCAAGTAAAGGCGCGGTTTCCTGCGCCTTTCAAAGTCATTCCCGAGTAAAGTCGTGAAGCAAACGCGTCACGGTGCTTGTGCGCCGTGGCGCTTTTTCTTGCGTGGCTTGCGCTCGTCTTTGGCGTGAACGTGTTTGGCGTTTGCGGCAGGGCGGATGGCACGTTACCTTCGTGATGCAGGGTCTGCCCACGCTTCGCCGCGCGGGTGAACAAGGGGGCTTCGGGTGGATCGCATGCCGGATCAGCACGCCAATGCCACGCCTGCCGCCTCCGCCCTTCCGGTGGACGATGCGCGCCTGGACGCGGCCTGGGCCCGGATCCGCGGCCGTCTTCGCGAGGAAGTGGGCGAGGCCGAGTATCGCACTTGGTTGCGCCAGCTGACGCTGGCCGGGGTGGAGGGCGAGGAGGCCGTTGTTCAGGTTCCCACGCGCTTCCTGCGCGACTGGCTGCGCGGGCAGTATGGCGACAGGCTGCGCGCGCTGTGGCAGGCCGAGGCCGTGGGCGTGCGCCGCGTGGACATCCGTGTCGCGCCGCAGGCTGCCCCGCGCGAGGCCACCGGGGCGGTGGACGGCGCCGGGCTGGCCGAGCCGCTGCCCGCCACGCGCCCGCCGGGCGAGGCCGCCCAGACCGGAGCCAGGGCCGAGTCGCCCAAGGTCGAGTCGCGCGGGGACTGGGCCGCGCCGCTCGATCCCCGCTTCACCTTCGACAGCTTCATCGTGGGCAAGCCCAACGAGTTCGCCCATGCCTGCGCCCGCCGCGTGGCGGAGAAGCCGAATTCGCCGGGCTTCAACCCGCTGTTCCTTTATGGTGGCGTGGGGCTGGGCAAGACGCACCTGATGCACGCGATCGCCTGGGCGATCCGCGCCCCGCAGGAGGGCATCGCCGGGCGGTCCGTCGCCTACATGAGCGCCGAGAAGTTCATGTACCGCTTCATCGCGGCGCTGCGCAGCCAATCCACGATGGAGTTCAAGGAAAGCCTGCGCTCGGTCGACGTGCTGATGATCGACGACCTGCAGTTCCTGATCGGCAAGGACAACACGCAGGAGGAGTTCTTCCACACCTTCAATGCGCTGGTGGACCAGGGCAAGCAGATCGTCGTGTCCTCCGACAAGCCGCCCTCGGACCTCGCGGGGCTGGAGGACCGGCTGCGGACGCGGCTGGGCTGCGGCATGGTGGCGGACATCCACGCCACCACCTACGAGCTGCGCATCTCGATCCTGGAAAGCAAGGCGAACACCGCGCAGGTGGACGTGCCCGCGCGGGTGCTGGAGTTCCTGGCGCACAAGATCACCTCCAACGTGCGCGAGCTGGAGGGGGCGCTGAACCGGCTGATCGCGCACGCGAACCTGTTCGGCCGGCCGGTGACGCTGGAATCCTGCCAGGAGGTGCTGCACGACATCCTGCGTGCCCACGACCGCCGCGTGACGATCGAGGAGATCCAGAAGCGGGTGGCCGAGCACTACAACATCCGCCTGACCGACATGTCCTCCGCCCGCCGCGCGCGGAACGTGGCCCGGCCGCGGCAGGTGGCCATGTACCTGTCCAAGCAGCTCACCTCCCGCTCCCTGCCCGAGATCGGCCGGCGCTTCGGCAACCGCGACCACACCACCGTCATGCACGCGGTTTCCCGCGTGGCGGAGCTGATGCAGGGGGATGCCGGCTTCGCCGAGGACGTGGAGCTGCTCCGGCGCATGCTGGAGACCTGAGCCGCCGCCGACCCGGCGGGGGTGCGAGTCTTCACGCCGCGTTTTCGTGATGATACGAGGCTCATCCGGGGGGCCTCGCGCCTTCCAAGGGTGCGGCGGGGGTGGCAGCGATGAAGTTCACGGTGGACCGGGCGGTGCTCCTGAAGGCCCTCGCCCATGTCCAGGGCGTGGTGGAGCGGCGCAACACCATCCCCATCCTGGCCAATGTCCTGATGGATGCCGGCAAGGACGGGCTGCGCCTGACCGCGACCGACATGGAGATCGCCATCGTCGAGGAGGTGGCCGGCGTGGAGGTCGCGCGCGAGGGCCGCTGCACCGCCCCGGCGGCGACCCTGCTGGAAATCGTCCGCAAGCTGCCGGACGGGCAGAAGGTGGAGCTGGACCACCGCGGCGGCGACGCGCCGCTCGCGCTGCGGGCAGGGCGCTACAGCACCGGGCTGATGGTGCTGCCGGTGGAGGACTTCCCCTCCATGACCGAGGGCAAGCTGCCGCACAAGTTCAGCGTCGCCGCGGGGATGCTGCGCGACCTCGTGGACCGCACGAAGTTCGCGATCTCCACGGAGGAGACGCGCTACTACCTCAACGGCATCTATCTGCACGCGGCCGAGGTGGACGGGGCGAAGGTGCTGCGCGCCGTCGCCACCGATGGCCACCGCCTGGCCCGCGTGGAGGAGCCGCTGCCCGAGGGCGCCGCCGGGATGCCCGGCGTGATCGTGCCCCGCAAGACCATCAACGAACTGCGCAAGCTGGCCGAGGAGACAACCGAGGAGATCGAGTTCCGCCTGTCCGACACCAAGCTCCAGGTGAAGCTCGGCACGGTGACGCTGACCAGCAAGCTGATCGACGGCACCTTCCCGGACTACGAGCGGGTGATCCCCAAGGGCAACGACCGCGTGCTCTCCGTGGACAAGACCGCCTTCGCCGCCGCGGTGGACCGGGTGGCCGCCATCAGCAGCGAGCGCTCGCGCCCCGTGAAGCTTTCGCTGGAAAAGAACCACCTGCTGCTCACCGCCGCCTCCCCCGAGCAGGGGCAGGCGCAGGAGGAGCTGGACGGCGACACCGTGACCTATGACGCCGCCCCGCTCGAGATCGGCTTCCAGGCGCGCTACCTGAAGGACATCACGGACCAGGTGGACGGGCAGGTGGAGTTCCGTTTCGCAGACGGCTCGGCCCCCACCATCGTGCAGGACGCCTCCAAGCCCGAGGCACTCTACGTCCTCATGCCGATGCGGGTTTAGCTCGTCCCGCCACTACTCGATCGTTTCCAGCTGGTCGATGGGGATGTAGCCGTTGGCCGCGGGGCTGGCGATCTCCGCCCATTGCCGGCCATTGGCGACCAGTTGCCGGAGGATGGCGACCCGTGCGCCCCTGGAGATCGCCTGCTCGGTCGCGCGGGAGGCATAGGGCGCGGTCAGCACCACCCCGTTCTCCAGGACCACGGCCGGGCGGCTGCCGGGCGGCGGGCGCCAGCCCTGGGCGCCCGTGTCCTCCGCGCTGGACAGGGGCGTTTCCACCGTCGGGCGACCCGACGCCGGCGGTGGGCGGAGGGCGGCGGGATGGGGGCGTGTCAGCAGCCAGATGGCCGGGACGATGGTCACAAGGGCAAAGAGCACCAGTTGATGCCGGAGCCTCCTGCGGATGCGCGTCGGGTCGCGCGGCGCCCGGATGGGCTCGGCGAAGCCGGGCGCCCGCACGGCGTCCAGCGCCAGCCGCCCGGCCTCCGGGCCCAGCTGCTCCATCAGCGCGGCCCGGAGGGAGGCGACCTCCTGGTGCAGGCCCAGCACCTCGTTCCGCAGCGCCGCGTTCTCCTGCCGGAGGTCGGTTCCATCGCTCGCGGAGGACCCGGCCTGCAGCCATTCGGCATAGTCGTTGAAGTTCAGGTTGTGGCGGTCCAGCAACTGGATGATGCGCTCACGCGCCGCCTCGGCCTCGCCCTCGTGGTCGGAGCCCAGGCGCCGCGTCAGGTGGCCGAGAAGTTCGGTTTCCCTGTCCGTGAGACTCATGGCCGGGCATCCACCCGGACCGGGCTTGAGTGGCCGGTGCGGGGTGCCATCTGCGGTAGCATCGGTTCGGGATACATCCTCATTGGGCCAGCTTCTGCTTCGCGACCGGGACGACGTGGTGATCGCCCGTCGCCGCGGAACCCTGCCAGCGGCGCTTGCGGACAACGCCGCGCGGCGGCAGGAGGTCGGGGGCCGATACCAGGGGTTCGGCGGATTGCGGGATGGAGTTGCGCCCGCGTGACGCGCCCCGGCGGCCTCCCGTCCGCGTGACCCCTTCCCTTCGTCTGACGCGCCTGCAGCTGCAGGATTTCCGCAACCATGCGCGCGCCACCCTCCGCTTCACGGCCGGGATCGTGGTCATCGCCGGGGAGAACGGTTCGGGCAAGACCAATCTGCTGGAGGCGGTCAGCCTGCTTGGTCCCGGGCGGGGCCTGCGCGGGGCGAAGATCGCCGAGCTTGGGCGCCGCGTGGGGGAGGAGGCGCTGCCCTGGGCCGTGTCGGGTCGCTTCGAGGGGCCGGAGGGCTCCTTCGACCTCGGCACGGGCACGGTGCATGACGGGCCGCCGGACAAGCGCACCTTCCGCCTCGACGGTGCCCCCGTGCGGTCCCAGGCGGAGCTGGGGCGGCTGGTGGCGGCCGTCTGGCTGACGCCGCAGATGGACCGGCTGTTCCAGGAGGCCGCCTCGGGCCGCCGGCGCTTCCTGGACCGGCTGGTCTGGGCGCTGGACCCCAACCACGCGCGGGAGGTTTCGGCCTACGAGAACGCCATGACCCAGCGCAACCGCCTGCTGGCCGAGGGGCGGGCCGAGGGGCGAAACAGCGGGCGCGCGGAGCCGCGCTGGCTGGACGGACTGGAGGATGCCATGGCGCGCCACGGCGTGGCCCTGACGGCCGCCCGGCGGTCCCTGGTGGCCCGGCTGAACGGCGCCCTGGCGGAGGGGCTGGCCGGCGCCTTCCCGGCAGCCCTCTGCGCGCTGGAATGCGAAACCGCGGCGGCGCTGGAGCACGGATCCGCGCTCGCGGTGGAGGACGGGCTGCGCGCGACCCTGGCGGCGCGGCGCGGGCGGGATGCTGCCGCGGGCATGGCGCTGTCCGGGCCGCACCGCTGCGACCTCCGGCTGTCGCACCTGCCCAAGGGTGTGCCGGCGGAGCTGTGCTCCACCGGGGAGCAGAAGGCGCTGCTGATCTCCACCGTGCTGGCGCATTCGGCGCTGATCGCGGCCACCCGGGGCTTCGCGCCGCTGCTGCTGCTGGACGAGATCGCGGCGCATCTGGACGCGGTGCGGCGGGAGGCGCTGTTCGCGGCGCTGGCGGCCCTGCCGGCGCAGAGCTTCCTGACGGGGACCGAACCGGGGGTTTTCGCCTCCCTCCGGAGCGTGGCGGAGGGGTTCTTGATCGATGCGGAAGGGATCACCCCGGAGGAGGCATGAGGCGGCGGCGGCGGCTCCGGTCCTTTGCCTTGAAAGTCCTTGGGAAATCCTCCTTCGCCCTGGCTTCACGCGCGCGTAATCCTTATATACTCGGAACACGATTCCGCATGGCCGCGCCCTGACCTGCCTGGCCCGAGAGGTTCCCAGCCCGCATGACCGAGTCCACCCGCGCCGCCCATAAGGCCGAGGTCGCCGCTGCCGGCGCCGATGGGGCCTATGACAGCGCCTCCATCACCGTGCTGCGCGGCCTGGAGGCCGTCCGCAAGCGCCCGGGTATGTATATCGGCGACACCGACGACGGCTCGGGCCTGCACCACATGGCCTTCGAGATCATCGACAACGCCGTGGACGAGGCCCAGGCCGGATACGCCACCACCTGCACCGCCGTGCTGAACGGCGACGGCAGCGTGACCGTGACCGACGACGGGCGCGGCATCCCCACCGACATCCATGCCGAGGAGGGCGTTTCCGCCGCCGAGGTGGTGCTGACGCGGCTGCATGCGGGCGGCAAGTTCAACCAGAACTCCTACAAGGTCTCGGGCGGCCTGCACGGCGTGGGTGCCGCGGTGGTCAATGCGCTGTCCGAGTGGATGGAGGTGCGCATCTGGCGCAACGGGCAGGAGCACTTCATCCGCTTCGAGTACGGCGAGACGGTGCAGCCGCTGATCGTGGTGGGGCCGAGCGACCATCCCACGGGCACGCAGGTGACGTTCAAGCCCTCGGCCGAGACCTTCACCAAGACCGAGTTCGAGTTCGCCATCCTCGAGAAGCGCCTGCGCGAGCTGGCCTTCCTCAATTCCGGCCTGCGCATCCACCTGCGCGACGAGCGGCACACGCCCGTGCAGGAGGTGGACTTCTTCTTCGAGGGTGGGCTCGTCGCCTTCGTGGAGTGGATGGACGCCGCCGAGGACCCGCTGTTCAAGCCGCCCGTTTCCTTCGCCAGCAAGGAGACCGACGGCATCCGCGTGGAGATGGCGATGTGGTGGAACCGCTCGCCCCGAGAGCGGACGCTGTGCTTCACCAACAACATCCCCCAGCGCGACGGCGGCACGCACCAGGCGGGCTTCCGCCAGGCGATGACGCGCGTGGTGACGAAGTACGCGGCCGAGATGGCCAAGAAGGAGAAGGTCGAGTTGTCCGGCGAGGACATGCGCGAGGGCCTGACCTGCGTGCTGTCGGTGAAGGTGCCGGACCCGAAGTTCTCCTCGCAGACCAAGGACAAGCTGGTTTCCTCCGAGGTGCAGCCGGTGGTGCATGTGGCCGTGGCCGATGCGCTGAGCCACTGGTTCGAGACGCACCCCAAGGAAGCCAAGCTGGTGCTGGAGCAGGTGGTGCTCTCGGCCGTCGCGCGGCGTGCGGCGCAGATGGCGCGCGAGAAGGTGGGGCGGAAGAACCCGCTCGACATCTCGACGCTGCCGGGCAAGCTGGCGGACTGCCAGGAGAAGGACCCGGCCAAGTCCGAGCTGTTCCTGGTCGAGGGTGACAGCGCCGGTGGCTCCGCCAAGCAGGGCCGCAACCGCGCGAACCAGGCGATCCTGCCGCTGAAGGGCAAGATCCTGAACGTCGAGCGCGCGCGGATGGACAAGATGCTGTCCTCGGCCGAGGTGGGCACGCTGATCACGGCGCTGGGTGCCGGCATTGGCGCGCGCGATCCGGACCGGCCGAACATGCCGTTCTTCGATCCGGACAAGCTGCGCTACCACCGCATCGTCATCATGACCGACGCGGACGTGGACGGTTCGCATATCCGGACGCTGCTGCTGACCTTCTTCTTCCGGCAGATGCCGGAGCTGATCGAGCGCGGCTATCTCTACATCGCTCAGCCGCCGCTCTATCGCGCCAAGCGCGGCAACGAGGAGCGCTACCTCAAGGACGACCGCGCGCTGGAGGAATACCTGCTGGAGAAGGCGCTTCAGGGCGCCCGGGTTTCCTATGCGGACGGGCGCGAGATTGTGGGCGAGGAACTGCGGGCGGCGGTGGACCTGATGCGCGCCGCATCCCGCCGCATCCGGCGCCTGTCCAACAGCGTGCCGGCGGAGATCGTGGAGCAGGCTGCGGTGGCCGGCGCCCTCGGCACCGAGCCGCGCGCGGACGCGGCCCAGCGCCTGATCGCCCGGCTGAACGAGCTGGCGGCCGTCAGCGAGCGCAGCTGGAAGGCGACCCTGGACGAGGAAGGGCTGCGCGTCTTCCGCCAGGTGCGCGGCGTGACGGAAAGCCACCACCTTGATCCCGTGGCACTGCGCTCGGCCGAAGGGCGCTGGCTGGAGGAGCGGCGCGACCGTCTGGCCGCTGATTTCGACGGGCCGGTGGTGCTGCAGTTCGAGGCGCAGCGGCACGAGGCGCGAGGCCCCATGGCAGCGCTGGACCGTGTCCTCGGCCAGGGGCGCCGCGGGCTGGCGGTGCAGCGCTTCAAGGGACTGGGCGAGATGAATCCCGACCAGCTCTGGAAGACCACGCTGGACCCGGAGGCCCGCACGCTGCTGCAGGTGGCGGTGGAGGACGCGGACGATGCCGGACGCGTCTTCTCCACGCTGATGGGCGACGTGGTGGAGCCCCGGCGTGACTTCATCGTAGGCAACGCGCTGAAGGTAGCGAATCTCGACGTGTGAGGTGTTTTTGTGAGGTGCCAGTGAACATGTCTCTGTGCCACGACCTGTCACTGGCCCCATTTCGGGCATCCCTTTAAAAACCTTAGACTTCCTTATCTCAAAGACCTGACGTCATCCCCCCGGCGAGGGAAGTCCGCAACCTCCCTCGCCGGTGACAACTTCAGTGACACGACCTCTTCCAAGGACTCGTAGACCTCACCCGTCGTGCCCGTGATGCCTCACCGGCCCTGCCCTGGAAGTCTGCTCGGGGAAGGATCACCCATGACCTCGCGCTCGACGTCCATGCGATTGGCGGGATCCAGCTTGTGCAGGAAGTCCGCACACTCGCGGGCCTCCTCCCCCAGACCACGAAGGCGCAACGTCCGCCCGTAAGCTGACACGACCGCCATGAAGAGGCGGGTATTGGGGTCGTCGTACCAGCGAACGGGAGCCTCGCCAGAGAGCTCGGGTGACCATAGGCGAAGCCCGATCCGGACGGCGTCGCGGAGCATGACCTCGGTTTCAACGTTCGTGGGAGCCGCCTCCGCGACGAGCATGCGGCCAAGAAGTGTGTCAGGGTTCATCGTCAAGAGGTGACGTCCAAACCGCAGCTTGGCCACTGGGTCATGGCGGGCGGCTGCCATCGCTTGGCGTTCGTCATCGGAGAGCTGGCGCAGTGGGTGCCGTTCGTTGTGGACGGCGTCCAGGGTGAGGGGTGGATCGAACGGAAGCATGGGGGCGGAACTCATGTCGGGTGCCCGATCAGGGTGGGACCAACCTCTGCAAGGAAGACGTCCTGGGATCGAACGGCGGCCTGCTACCGCTTCGACGAGCTACCGCTTCACGACGACGGCTCCGTTGCCAGGGGTCACTGCAGGCGGTCCTAGACAATGAGAAGCAGGAGGTCCCCATGCGCTTGTGGCATCCCTGGCACCGTAGCGTCGTCCCCTGACGGGTAGAGCCGCCAGACGGAGACGGTCCTGCTCGCAAGGGGCAGGAGATCAGCAGTACATTTAGGTCCGGATGGTGTGCTCCTCTTGCCACCTCGCCTATCCGGCCATCCGCCATGCTAGACTCCCGCTCCGAACAGGATTCGCCCTTAGGTAGTGGGCTCCTGGGCGGCGAATTGGGGCGGGGGATGCGCATGGCGAGTATCGACTGGACGAATGCGTCGGTCCTGCGCTTTGCGGGCGATCGGGATCCTGTCGAGGCCATCGAAGAGGCGGCTCGCGAGGGGGTGCTTGCCGCGCTGGACGCGGGCTGGAAGGGCCCTCCCTTCAATCCCATCGCGCTCGCAGACATCCGCGGTATCCCGGTGGAGGCCAACGCCGATGTCCGGGATGCTCGGACTGTCGCGGCCGGTGGCCACATCCGGATTCAATTTAATCCCACCCAGCCGCGCGAGCGGGTGCGCTTCTCGATTGCTCATGAGGTCGCCCACACCCTCTTTGAGGACGTAGGGGAGGCCGTCCGCCACCGGGGTGGAGACCACTCGCCCGACGACTGGCAGCTAGAGATGCTGTGCAACATCGCCGCGGCAGAGTTCGTCATGCCGGTCGGTAGCCTCGGCACGATCGACAGCGTCCGACCAATCGAGGAACTCATGACGGACCGTCGCCGGTTCGACGTGTCGGCCGAGGCGTACCTGCTCCGTGTCGGGAAGGTCGCGGTCGAACCCCTCCTCGTGGTGTTTGCATCGGCTGGCGACGCCTCCCCGCGCTATCGCGTCGACTATGCTGTCCCGTCGCGCGGCTGGTCCGCGCGGGTGAACACGATCTCGCCGCCGGACGACACCATCCTCCGGGACTGCACGGCGGTCGGTTTCACCGTCCGTGGGGAGGAGACCTGGCCTGGTCTGGGCCGGGTGAGCGTCGAGTGCGTCGGCCTGCCAGGTTATCCTGGCCGACTCCTCCCTCGGGTCGCCTGCCTCGTGCGACGGATTGATGGGATGACGGTACCGCGGGAGGGTATCGTCTACCTTCAGGGTGACGTCCTCCGCCCCCGTGGCGCAGGGCGGCGCATGGTTCTGATGATGGTTAACGACGCCGCCCGTCGGTGGGGTGGTGGCCTGGCCCGTGGTGCCGCGAGGCGGTTCCCTCGGGCGCAGGACGAATTCTCAGCCTGGATCACGGGAACGCCCAAGAGGGAGCGGCTTGGGCAGACCTGTTTTAGCGACGTGGGCGACGGGATCACCCTGGTCAGCCTCGTAGCACAGGAAGGCTTTGGAGCGTCAGATACGCCCCGCGTCCGCTACTCTGCCCTTTCCCGTGCGCTCACCCATGTCGCGGAGGAGGCGATGCGGCAGGATGCCTCCGTGCACATGCCCCGGCTGGCCGCAGGCGGTGCGGGCGGCAGTTGGGACGTGGTCGAGGGACTCGTGACCGACCTCCTCGTCGCTCGAGGCATCGCGACGACGGTGTATGACCTTCCGCCGAGGCGGCTCGTACCGGAGGGCGATCTCTTCGCCTGACGATGCCCCGGTCCGGAAATCCCCGCATCATCCTGCTCTCTGGGCCGATTGGCTCTGGGAAGTCCCGGCTCGCAGCTGGCTTGGTGGGACGCCATGGCGCAAGGATGCTTCGCACCCGTGACCTGATTCGGGCAGCAAGGCCTGGAGTGCCGGAGGAGAGGATGGCTTTGCAGAGGGCAGGTGCTGCCCTCGACCGGACAGATGGCGGCGAGTGGGTGAAGACAGCTCTTGCCCGGCTCCTCGACCAAATGAGCGGGGAAGCGGACCCGCCGATACTTGTTGTGGTCGACGCCGTGAGGATCGAAGGTCAGGTTGCCGCCGTCCGGAGCGCCTTCGGAACACTGGTCCACCACATCCATCTCACGGCGGGCGAGGCCGCCCTGGCGGATCGCTATGCCTTGCGCAAGGCGGCCGGTGACGAAGGGGTGGCCTTCGAGGCAGCTCGCCGTCAACGCACCGAAAAGGGCGTGGAGAAGCTGGCCGCTCTCGCGGATGTTGTCATCGAGACGGATCGATCAAACGAGGACGCGGTCCTGACCCGCGCGACGGCCCTCCTCGGGCTTTACCCGAGATCCGTCACCCCGCTGGTGGACGTGCTCGTCGGCGGACAGTACGGCAGCGAGGGCAAGGGAAACGTCGTTGGTCACATCGCGCCCGAGTACGACCTCCTCGTGCGGGTCGGCGGCCCCAATGCGGGCCACAAAGTCTTCGGCGACCCTGTCCAGGTTTACTACCACCTGCCCTCCGGCTCCCGCCGGGCGCCGCACGCCAGGCTCCTCCTCGGTGCTGGCGCCGTCCTCCGGGTTCCGAAGCTGCTGAAGGAGCTGGGCGAGCACGGGATCGAGGCCAGCCGCCTCTCGATCGATCCCCAGGCCATGATCATCGAGGACGACGACATCGCCAGAGAGGAGCAACTCGCGAAGGGCATCTCCTCGACGCAGCAGGGCGTCGGCTCGGCAAGCGCCAACAAGATCATGGGCAGGGCAGGCATGAACATCCGGCTCGCCCGCGACGTTCCGGAGTTGAGGCCCTACCTCAGGGAGGCGCAGGAGGTTCTGGAGGTCGCCTATCTCCGAGGCTATCGCATCATGCTGGAGGGGACACAGGGCACGACGCTGAGCATGCATCACGGGCCTTACCCGTTCGTGACGTCGCGCGACACGACAGCCTCGGGGTGCCTCGCGGACGCCGGGATTTCGCCCATGCGTGTCCGGCGTGTCATTATGGTCTGCCGCACCTACCCTATCAGGGTGGGCGGCCCCTCCGGCCCAATGGAGGGCGAGCTCTCCTACGAGGAGCTCGCGGCGCGGTCGGGCATCCCGATCGACGAGCTCCGCACGACGGAGACAACGACAACGACCAAGCGGCAGAGGCGTATCGCGGAATTCGATTGGGTACAGCTCCGACGCTCTGCCCTCTTGAACGGGCCAACAGACATCGCACTCACCTTTACCGACTACCTGGGAGTCGGGAACCGCGGGGCTTACAGGGTCGACCAGCTGAACCAGACAACCCTGAGGTTCATCGAGGAGGTAGAGCGCGTCAGCGGCGTACCTGTCTCGATGGTCTCGACGAACTTCGGCTGGCGCAACGTGATCGATCGGCGGACCTGGTGAAGAAAGAAGAACTCGAGGAACTCCTCCGCGACTGTCCGGTGCTCTACCACATGGCAGAACTTGGGAGCTGGCCTTCAATCCAGCGTCACGGTCTACTCAGCACGTCGGCGCTGCTGGATTTGTTCGCAGTGTCGGGGAGCAGGCGGACCGCCATCGAGGCGAGGCGTCGGCCCGAGAACGTTGCCGTCGAGCACCCCAAGTTGGGAAGGGCTGTTATCCGTGACCAGAAGCCCATGGACGATGCCGGGCTCCTGCGGTGCCTTCAAGACGGCCTCACGCCCGAGGACTGGTACAAGCTTCTGAATGATAGAGTCTTCATGTGGCTGACGCGTGACCGCCTGCACCGGCTGCTGACGGCACGCCCTTACCGCACCCTCGAGCACGATGTTCTGGAACTCGACGCAGCCCCTCTCGTCGCCGCCCATTGGGCGCAGATAACTCTGAGCCCGATCAACAGCGGAGCGACAAAGCCGTTCCCGCGGGATCGGGGCAAGGACACCTTCCTGAGTATCGCGGACTATCCCTACGCCCACTGGCGCGGGAAGAGGAAGGCAGGCGAGCGTGCTGTCGAACTCGCCGTCACCGGTGGCATACCGGATGTCGGACCGTTCGTCCGGCGGGTGATCAGGATGCGCGGGGAAGAGATCGTGACCGTCCTGTATTCCCGGTAGCCGTTGCGTCTCCCGACACGGAGTTAGCTAGCAGGCGGGCAATGTCGTCGGGTCTCCAAGCTTGCTGAACAGGTCTGACAACTTCTGGTTCAGAAGATTGCCGGTCCGGTGCGCCACGTAGTCAGGCAGGGAAAGCGGGCCGACCGCCTCCTGGGCAGCTGGGACCGTGATCCATACGACGCCGTCGTCATAAGAACTATTTAGGCATGAGAGGAGCGCGGGTTCGTCACACACCTGGATGACCATCACTTTGCCGGAAGGGGAGATCACGGTCAGCGCCAGCTTCTCTCCGACATCTTTGAGCATGAGCACCCAGCCGCCTGGCCATGTTAGCATGTCTTCCACACCGCCGAGGCCCTTCCCATGTAGATACGCGGAGCCATGCACCTCCAGGTCGCGGCGCCTCTCGGCATTGGCTTCACGGAACCCACGCCGGAGAACTTTGGCGTAGTCGATTTCTAGGAACCGATCGCCGAAAAGGTTATAGCCTACAGCCAAGCCCAGCTTCGCCAGCATTCTGGTGCCGAGATCCAGTCTTCCGACATAACGGGCGTTCACTCCCCTGCCGCTCTTGGCAGCTTCGTCAAAAGCGTCGACCGTCCTCATATCGTCGGCTTGAACCGCGTTGTTCCTATCAGGGTTTTTAAAAGGCCACTGCGCAGGGATTTCCATGTTGACCACGAAGCGCTCGGCACGGTCGAAGTGTCTCTGGAACGAGGCTAGGCTCACGAGAATCCAGAACTCGTTTTCAGACGTTAGGCTCATGTATGCACGGCCCGCCCTGGACTTCTTCGCGCGGGGATCGCCGCCTGCATAGGTAGCCCACTGCGCCTCGCCACTATCGGGCCGAATATGAAGTATGTTCGCGCCGCACGGCCCAGCCCAGTACTCGGCAACGTGTCCAACAGGGACAGGAAGCTTCGCTACCTGACCAATGAAGTTCAAGGGGATGGGCGAAGGCTTGCCCTTTCCAGCGAGGTACTCCAGCGCACACCAGGAGGCCTCGGCCTTGACCATCCAGCTCCGAATAAAGTCCGCATCTACGAAGACACCCGAAAGGCTGTTGCAGGTCTGGCAAACGGCATCGGTGCGCCAGATGTCGCGGGGTAGGAAGTCACCACCCAGTGCGTTTGGCCAGATATGTTCATCAGAAAACGACTCTGCTGTCTTCTCCTGGTTGCAGTAGATGCAGTGCTTCATGCACTGTGGATATCAGAAAGTTAGGATGCCTGCCATCCAGCTCCATGCCTCTGTACCTGCTAGCATTCCTAACTATGGCCGGACGGGCGCGATGTCTGATTGATGATCAGCAACCGGTAGTGATCTCCGCGACGACGGCCTCAGTCGTCGGATCCGTGGCGGCTTTCCTAAACGAGGGAACGACATTTTGCACACTCGCCCTCCCAGCCCTGGCTGACCTGGTGTGCCAAGTTGCGAGGCACCAGCATCGCCGCCGCGGTTGCCCTCACAAGGATCGTCGGCTCCGTTGGATTGGTCGTTGATGGCGCTCGACTTGGTGGGTGTGATGATACGGCTATCTCTTAGGCGCACGAGCTCGCACAACGGCGACGGGAGTCGTGCCTAGCGCCGGTATGAGTGTTCCCGCTCCTCAAGCATGTCGTCAGCAATGAGGTTCAGGATGGTAAGTATCTCACCATTAGCCGTCCTGAAGGACTCCTCCTCGACCTCGAAATCGTCTGCACCACGAAGGTCGAACCAAGCGTCGGCCCCGATCTTGCGCGGCATGTTCTGATCCTTGCCGTTCTTGACCTCAATGGCGTAGCCTTCAGGGTCCAGGGTATCACAGGGAAACCACCGTTCAGGAACGCCGGGAGAACGCACAAACCACCTCCGGCCTAGCGGGCCATGGCAGACCAGCATGGACGGGACGTGACCAGTTTCGACGAGCCGAATGGCGGTTGCCGTCATGCTCGCATCAAACGTTTCAGCCACGGACTTCACCGCCCGGATCGTCAATTTGGGAAAGGTGCGCGCCAACGGATTCAACAAGTATCCTGGCAGGAGGAGGTTAGACGCAAACCGATTTGCCGTCTGCTCCGAGCCCAGGGCGCCTGGGCATTGCCTGAGGTCCTTTGATTGGCAGAAGAGCACCTTCCCATGGTGGTGGTGCCAATGCCCGAGTTCGTGCGCGATCGAGAAGCGTTGACGTCGAGGAGGGCTCCGAGGATCGACCGTGATGATCGCGTTCTTGCCCATGCCGACGATCCTAGCCTCGCACCCATCGAGCTCTCGATACTTGATCCGGAATACACCCATGTCGAAGGCGATTGCCTCAAGGTCGATGTCACTCGGAGCGGTTACCCCGAGCGATCGCAGGATCCCTTCCGCCGGGCTCTGGCGGATCACACTTCGGGATCCCTGGACTTCCCTTGAAGAGCTTCGAGCTCCGCGATGTCCTCGTCGATCCCGTCCTGGTCCCGAGCTGACTGGTCGCCACCGTTCCGCGCTGCGAGCGTGAGTTCCCGGTTTGCGTCGATGTCGTTGGCGGCGTGCAATGGGCCCGCGCCAGGCACCCCCGCTCTGAAGGCTTTTGGTGGCGGCGCCGCCTCGCGCGCCGCAGCGGCTGCGGCGCGTGCGGCTGCCATCCGCGCCTTGCCAACCACTAGTTCCGCGGCTTCCACAAGTTGGAGCATCTCGGCCTGGTTGGCCGCCGGATCGATGCCGTCCTCCTCTGCCTCGGCAAGGATGTCTTCGTCGGATGCCGCCAGGATATCCTCGATGAGGGCCTCCTCTAGCCGACGGAGTTCTTCCTCTTCTTTCGATGGCCGATCGCTCACGACACTGGCCTTCCGGGATTGAGCTTTAGCATTCGTCGACGGATCAACCTATTCTTGCTCTGAAAATCGGTGATCTCAAGACCAACGAGTTCCCGCAACTCCTCGCCTTCTATGCCGTCGATCTTGCCCTCTACCATCAGCGCGGCGGCTGGGTCGTCATGAAAGAGCGCGAGGATTGCCGCCTTGGTCTCGGTGGCGGCTTCCTGCTCGAGGAGCACCTGCTCGGCATTGGGCCTTAGGTCGGGAGGGTCAAATGCCAAGCCGCCCACCTTGTCATGGAGTGAAAGCGGGGCCCGCACCCCGCTTCCTGCCTCGCGGGCCCGCCTCAGCTTTTGCACTTCCTCGCCAGCCACGCTCTTCATCACTCCGGCGAAGAAGGCAAAGAACGGGATATTGACGGGCCAGGGCCGGGTGTCCCCGAGCACGCGGGCGCAGGTCTCCTGGATAAGGTCGTTCACTGTCGTTGCCTTGCTGCGCGTCAGGACG
This sequence comes from Muricoccus vinaceus, assembly GCF_042433125.1. Taxonomy (NCBI): domain Bacteria; kingdom Pseudomonadati; phylum Pseudomonadota; class Alphaproteobacteria; order Acetobacterales; family Roseomonadaceae; genus Muricoccus; species Muricoccus vinaceus. The sequence continues at coordinate 44,675 of NZ_JBHLVZ010000120.1, forward strand.
GCGGCAATGCGGCGCAGCCGGATCCACTCCGTCTGGCTCATCCCCTTTAGCGCTGCCCTAACGTCTTCCCTGGGCTGATGGACTGCTGAACCTGCCGCCACAGACATATTCTGGCTGCCATCCCCCTGCCTTCTGATGGGTAGCGTCCGCGGAGGTGGTGGAAAATCCGGCACGGTCCGGTGTGTAGGGCTTGGGTGG
>NZ_JBHLVZ010000121.1:0-3718 GCF_042433125.1 Muricoccus vinaceus
GAGGACATCCGGCAAATGCTGGCGCAGAACAAGCCGTTCCTCTGCCATGCCTTCGAGTTTGCCTGTGCTGAGCTCAACGTCGAGCACAGGCTGACCAAGCCTCGGCACCCGTGGACGAACGGGCAGGTCGAGCGCATGAACCGCACCATCAAGGACGCTACCGTCAGGCGCTTCCACTACGAGAGCCACAACCAGCTCCGCCAGCACCTCGCCGACTTCATCGCGGCCTACAACTTCGCCCGTCGCCTGAAGACGCTACGCGGCCTCACGCCCTACGAAGCCATCTGCAAAGCCTGGACGGAGGAGCCGTCCAGGTTCATCCATGACCCGCACCACCAAATCCCGGGACCAAACATCTAGCCCGGGCAGCGGCACCGTTGCCGTATCGCTCGAGCCAGGACGTAACGGCTCCGCCATGAGCGGCGCGACGACCGTCAGCCCAGCCGTGCCTGCAGGTCGTCGAGCAGCCACGTCCCCGCTCGGCCGAGCGGACGGTCGCGCCTGTGCGCCGCGTAGATCGTGAGCGCCCCGGGATCGGGCACGGGGTCGTCCTGAATAACCAGATGTTGGAGCTGCCCGCTCGTCAGGAATGGCCTGACGAGGTGCTCGGGCATCCGGCACCAGCCTAGCCCAGCTAGTAGGAAGTCGAGGCGGCGGCCGAGCTCCACAAAGCGCCATGCCTTGACCCCGATGATGCCGTAGCCGGGCGCCCCCGGTGCGAAGGGGTCGGACAGCACCAGCTGGACGTGCTCGTACAGATCCTCCCGGGTCACGGGCCGACCGAGTTTCCCCAGGGGGTGGGTGGACGACACGACGGAGATCAGCGTTTCGGCAAGCAGAGGAACCGCGAGGAGATCGTCCGGCACCCCCGGCAGCAGAATGCAGAGGGCGAGGGCCGCCTCACCCCGGCGTAGGCGCCGCTCGGCACCGCCCAGCCCCTCCGTTGAGAAGCTCACCGGCAGGTTCGGGAACTTGTCGCGGAGTGCTCGCAGGCTGTCGATGAAGGGTGCTGTGGGAGCCAGCGGGTCGATAGCGACCGCCAACTCCGGCTCGACGCCGTCGCGCATGCCTGCCGCCATGTCCTCGAACTTGGCGGCACCGGCGAGCACGACTCGTGCTTGGCTGATCAGGCTGCGCCCCGCATCCGTGACCAGGGGCCGATGACCGGACCGGTCGAAGAGCAGCACGCCTTGCACGCCCTCCAGCGTGGCCACGGTCTGGCTGATTGCGGACTGGGCACGGTCGAGCTTGCGACCCGCCGCCGAGAAGCTGCCCTCATCGGCAATTGCGACCAGTACCCGAAGCTGATCCAGCGTGAGGCTGCCAATCATCCATCACCTGATCTTATAGACTCTATCGGTTCTTTATCGCTCCCGGGAGCAGGACGGAAGGTGCAGGTAATCTCCTGCTTCCAAGGACCTCAGCCATGCCCGCCCTCCTCGTCGTCGAGACTAGCCCGCGTGGCGACCACTCGATCTCCCGCAATCTCACCCGTCGCTTTGTTGACCGCTGGCAGGCGGCGCATCCGGACGGAAAGGTGGTCGACCGCGACCTGATGGAGACGGACCTGCCTTTCGTGAACGCGCCTTGGCTCCGGGCGTATTTCACGCCTCCCGAGATGCATTCGGCCGAGATGAAGGAGGTGCTGCGCCTAGCGGACGAGCTCGTGGGCGAGCTCCTGGCCGCAGACCACGTCGTCATCGCGACCCCAGTCTACAACTACAACGTCCCAGCAGCCCTGAAGGCCTGGATCGATCACATCGTGCGCAAGGGGATCACGCTGGGGGTGGACGGCAAGGGTCTCCTCACCGGCAAGAAGGCGACGATCCTGCTCGCCTCCGGTGGCATCTACACCGAGGGATCTCCGATCCGCGACCGGGACATCGCGACCCAGTACCTGCGCCTCATCCTCGGCGTGGTGGGCATCACCGACGTCACCTTCGTCGCCGCCGGCAATGCCAAGGCTGTCGACCTTGGCGAGATCGGGCGGGAGGACTTCCTCAACCGGTTCCAGGAGCAGATCCAGGCTGCGGCGGCCTGAGCAGTCTGTTCAATCCGGGCTGTTGCGGTGTCCGGTGACGGGTCGAACTTGGCGCTCAAAGATAAGCCGGCCGATCGGCGGCTTATCCGCGTCGGTCGCTCCAGAGGGGAAGTTCCGCTTTCGGCCATCCGATCTCACCCCGTTGTCCTTCCTCCTGAGCCGCAACGGCGCGGCTCAGGAGATGTGCCATGCAACGCGACCATACGGGTGTTCCGCTCCCACATACGCGGCCCGTCAATGCCCTGGAACAAGGGGCGCTTCATCGGTCCCAAGCCGCCTCTAACGCCCAAGCAGGTCTTGGCCATCTGCCTTCACCTTCAGCGGGAGCAGCGGCTGCGCGACCTGGCCCTGTTTGACCTTGCGATCGACGGCAAGCTCAGGGGCTGCGACTTGGTCAGGCTGACCATTGGCCACCTGGTCGTGAACGGCGCCGCCCGCCACCGCGTGACCGTCATCCAGCGGAAGACCGAGCAGCCGGTACGGTTTGAGCTCACCGACGAGGCCCGCGAAAGCGTTCTGGCATGGTTGGAACTCAGGGGTGGCACGCTGGACAACGATGTTTCCCCGAGCCGATCCAGAAAGGGGCAGCACCTTAGCACCCGTCAATATGCCCGCCTTCTTGGTGAATGGGTCGAGGCGATCGGGCTTGGCCGGTCAGCCTACGGCACCCATAGCATGCGCCGGACCAAGGTTGCCTTCATCTATAAGCGGACCGGCAATCTGCGGGCCGTGCAGATCCTGCTCGACCATACGAAGCCGGAGAGCACGGTACGGTACCTGGGTGTCGGTGCTGAGGATGCCCTGACCCCGTCTGAAGCCACCGAGATCTGACCGGCCCTGCAAAACCTTTCCCAGCGGCTCGGGGCAAAATCTCATCCCGAGCTGCCCAAGATGGCTCTTCAGGCTGGAACGCGCCAAGTTGGTCATCCACAATCGTTCTTCACCATCCCGAAAGCAGATGCGACTTTCCGGGCGGGCAATAGCTGTGCCGAGTGGACGGCAAAAATAGGCGGAGAAGGCCATTTTGGATGCCGTGCGTTTGAGCAAGTCGCCCCGATTGATTGGACAACCGGTTCAGTGTCTCGCTCCTCACCGTTCGAAAGGCGCGGCCTTACCTCGGAATGAGGCGCCTTGCTCCAGCAAGGTTCGCGATGAGCTCGGGCCGGGTCTGACGTTCCTGCTTCCATGCGGGCTGACCAGGACGGGTGCGCCGGCTCTCGCTGAGCGGGCTGTTGCCGACCATGTCAAAACCGAACTGTTCGTACAGCCGTGTCACAAACTCGACGGTCTCGGGAAAGTCGCTTGATGCGGCTAGGTTCTGTGGACTCTTGGGAGTTCCGGACCTGACCGTCGCATGATTCAAGGCTGCCTTTGTGGAGGCGGCCTTGAGCTTGATGGATCGGCTGGTTCTGAGTGACGCAGCGTGGGAGCGGATGGCGCCGCTGATCATCGGTCGGCCTGACCAGAAGGGCTCGACCGGGCGTGACAACCGCCTCTTCGTGAAAGGCGTGCTGTGGATCGTGCGCACGGGCGCGCCCTGGCGCGACCTGCCGGAGGTCTTCGGCGAGTGGAACAGCGTGTTCCGCCGCTTCAGTCGCCGGAGCGGGAAGGGCGTGTGGCACCGCATCTTCGAGAGGATGTCGGACGATCCTGACTTCGAGTACCTGATCGTCGACA
>NZ_JBHLVZ010000122.1:0-759 GCF_042433125.1 Muricoccus vinaceus
TTGGAGCGGAGCGTTTCGGACTGCTGGGCGAGCTCGCCCGAGGCGGCGCGGAGCTGGGTGGCGGCGGCGCCGGTGCGCTCGGCGCCCTCGGTCACGCCGGCGCTGTGGCGGGACACGTCCTGGGTGCCGCTCGCGGCCTCGGCCACGGCGCGACCGATCTCCTGGGTGGCCGCGCTCTGCTGCTCGGCCGCCGCCGCCACCTGGGCGGTGATGCCGCCCATCTCCTCGATGGTGCGCACGATGCCGCCGATCGCCTCCACCGCGCGCCCGGTCTCGCCCTGCATGGCCGCGATCTGGGCGCCGATCTGCTCGGTGGCGTGCGCGGTCTGGGCCGCCAGCGTCTTGACCTCGCTCGCCACCACCGCGAAGCCACGACCCGCCTCCCCCGCGCGCGCCGCCTCGATGGTGGCGTTCAGCGCCAAAAGGTTGGTCTGACCGGCAATGTCGCTGATCAGGCGCACCACGTCGCCGATGCCGCGCGCGGCCTCCGACAGGCGCTGCACGGCACCGTCCGTCGCCCGCGCGTCCCCGGCCGCCCGCCGCGCCACCTCCGCCGAGCTGCCCACCTGGCGCGACACCTCGGCGATCGAGGCCGCCAGCTCCTCGGCCGAGGCCGCCACCGTCTGCACGTTGGCGCTCGCCTGCTCGGAGGCCGCCGCCACCGACACCGCGCGCTCCACCCCCGCCTGCGCCGTGCCGGCCAGCTCGCCCGCCGTCGCGTCCAGCTCCACCGCCGCCGAGGCCACGCCACGCAGCACC
>NZ_JBHLVZ010000123.1:0-1026 GCF_042433125.1 Muricoccus vinaceus
GCATGCCGGGCTCGAGGGAGCCGTGCTGCTGGATGGCGTTCTCGGTGTAGCCGGAGGTGAGCAGCAGGCCGATGGCCGGGCGCATCTGGCGGGCCCGCACGGCGAGCTGCAGGCCGTTCATGGCGCCCGGCATCACCACGTCCGAGAGGAGCAGCTCGAAGGGCTCCCCGGCTTCCAGGCGGGCCAGCCCCTCGGCGGCGTTGTTGGCCAGGGTGACCGTGTAGCCCAGCCCGCGCAGCATGGCCGCCACATGGGTCCGCACCATGGCATCGTCCTCGACCAGCAGCACGCGCTCGGCCCCTCCCGCCTCGCGCGCCGGGCGCGCCGGGGCGGGGGCGGCGGCCCCGGCCGCGGCTTTCAGCACCATGCGCACGGTGGTGCCCCGCCCCGGGGTGGAGGCCAGCTCCACATGCCCGCCCGACTGCTTCATGAAGCCATACACCATGCTCAGCCCCAGTCCCGATCCCTGCCCCACTTCCTTGGTGGTGAAGAAGGGCTCGAAGGCCCGCCCCAGCACCTCGGGCGCCATGCCCGTGCCGCTGTCCACCACCTCGATCACCACGTAGCGCCCGGGCGAGAGCTCGCCGTCCGCCGGGCCGCCCCCGGCCACCTCCAGGTTGGAGGAGGCGATCACCAGGCTGCCGCCCGCGGGCATGGCGTCGCGCGCGTTGATGCAAAGGTTCAGCACCGCGTTCTCCAGCTGCGACTGGTCGATCAGCGCCGGCCACAGTTCGGGCGCGGAGGACAGGTGCAGCGCGATGTGCGCCCCCAGCGTGCGCCCGAGCATGCTCGCCAGCCCGCCCAGCACCGCGCCCACCTCCACCACCCGCGGCTCCAGCGTCTGGCGCCGCGAGAAGGCCAGCAGCTGGCTGGTCAGCGCCGCGCCCCGCTCCGCCGCCGTCATGGTCATCTCCGCCAGCCCCCGCAGCTCCTCGTCCCCGCCAAGCGACTCCACCAGCGTCTCCGAACTGCCCAGGATCACCGTCAGGAGATTGTTGAAGTCGTGCGCCACACCCCCCGTCAGCT
>NZ_JBHLVZ010000124.1:0-1300 GCF_042433125.1 Muricoccus vinaceus
GTCGCCAGAGTGACCATGCGATGACGTGGGCGGGGCGGATCTTTCGTTGGGCGAGGCGGACCGCTATGCGGCGGACCTCCTGGATAGACCAGCGGATGAGCGGTGTTCGCTGCGACTCATGCGGGTTGAGGTTTGCTCGTCGGCAAGGTTTGCGTGGTGTCGGATCACCGCCATCATGGCGAAGGCCAGCATGACCAGCGACACGTGCCGATGCCAGCCGTGCCAGGAGCGTGTTTCGTTGTGGGTCAGGCCGAGTTCGTTCTTGGCGGTCTCGAAGCTGTCCTCGATGGCCCAGCGATGCCCCTCGACGGCGACGAGCGTCCCGATCGGCGTTCCCGCCGGGCACCAGGTGGTGAAGTAGGCCAGCTCGCCATCAGCGATGTGGCGGCGGATCATCAGACCCCGCGTCCACAAACCGGATGCCTGCGGACTGAACTCATCCGCCTCCAGGTCAGCGAGCTCCAGATAGGCCCAGTCATGCAACCGCTCACCCTTGGTCCCGAGCCCTGCGGACAGGCGCTGCCACGCGGCGGGATCGAGATCCCGGGCGATGTCCTCGGCCGTTCCGGAAACCTCGGGCTTGCCGATCCAGGACCCGAAGTGGTGAGTGGCGTTGACGCCGAGCACATAGCCCTTGCCCGCACGCCGCAGCGCCATCTCAATGTCGCCCACGCCGTAGACGCTGTCGGCCGCGATCCAGCCAAAAGGCACCCCCGCGGTGATGGCGCGCCCGATCATGCCGATTGCCAGGGCAGGCTTGGTCGCAAAGCCGGTGCCGGGCAGGACGTGGGCTGCCGCCATGCGGGCGGCATCGTCCGTCCAGCGTTTGGGCAGGTAGAGTGCGCGATCGATGAAGGCGTGCCCGTGCCGGGATACGAGAGTCGCGAACACGCCGATCTGGCAGTTGGTGATCTTGCCGGCCGAGCCCGTGTACTGCCGCCCGACACCGCAGGACGACTTGCCCTGCTTGAGAAAGCCGGTCTCGTCGATGACCAGCACCGCGTCCGCGGCCGCAAAGTGCTCGACCACGTAGTCCCGCACGATGTCGCGCAGCGCATCCGCGTCCCAGCGCCCGCGGCCGAGAATGGCCTGCTGACGCCAGGGACCAGGATCCCCCGCCGCCTCGGCACGCATCCATCCCGTCTTGCGCCGCTCAGCCCCCAGCAGGCCGTCCAGGAACAGCCCCGCCGATGCTGCGACCCGCTCCTGGGTGAACAAAGGTCGAATGCGCGCCTTGGCCTCGCGCAACGACGACGCCCAGAGCTCCAGCACCGTCTCGATCGAAGCGCCCGTCATTCAC
>NZ_JBHLVZ010000126.1:0-716 GCF_042433125.1 Muricoccus vinaceus
GCCGGCCGTGCTCGTCATGTCGGGCCGCATCGACGGGCACGTCGCCACATCGGTGATCACCTGGACCCGGTCGTCGTCGCACGTCTCTGTCACGTGCACCTTGTACCCGGTCCAGTGCAGCTGCCGCTTCATGCTGAAGTGCGCCTCCGGGTCGTAAGGTGACTGGACCCGCTCGGCCACCGGCGGCAGCTCCGAACTGGAGCGCCAGCGCAGCCGCCCGGCGTCGCGGGCATAGTGCACGCGCCATACGTCGCGCAGCGTTTGGACCATGTGCACGGCACAGGCCGCGGCTGGTGCGCCTGGCCCGTCCAGGGCAGCCAGAAGGAGGAAGCCGTCCTCCCCGACCACCAGGGCGAAGGCCTCCCGCTTGTCCTGACCCTTGGGCAGCCGGTACTCCTCGGTGCGGCGCCCATACCGCTCGAACCAGGCCGGCGGCGAGATCAGGCGCAGCCAATCCGGCACAACCGCGGCGAGGTCGTCGAGGGTGGCGCGAAGCGTCTCAGCCACGAGTTCCATGAGGTTCAGGTCGTGCACGGCGGCCAGCACGTGTGTGCTGTCGGTGCGCTGCTTGCCACGAGCCTTGACCAAGCCACGGTGCTTAAAGCCCTCGAGCATCTTGTCCAGCAGGAGGTGTTCCGCCCGGCCCGCCACCAGGCGAGCCCGGAACTCGCTCAGAACACTGAAGTGGAACCCCGGGTCGGTCAGTTCGAGCCCAA
>NZ_JBHLVZ010000127.1:0-516 GCF_042433125.1 Muricoccus vinaceus
TCCATAACGGTGGTGTCCACCGCGATCTCGGACAGGCTGCGCGACGTCACGGCCCCGCAGGCACGACCCGCCTCGATAGTCTTGGTAAGCAGCCACTCCACGCCCTCCTCGCCGATGCGGCCGCGCCAGCGGCTGAGCGAGGAGGGGTGAATGGGCGGGCGGTGCTGGAAGCAGGTCTCGCCAGTGAAGTGCTGGAAGTACGGGTTCTCCACCCATCGGGCGAGCACCGCCTCGTCCGAAAGGTTGAAGGCGTGCTGCAGGTACATCAGCCCCGCCACCAGGCGCGGATGGGTGGCGGGCCGTCCCTCACCAGCTGGAAAGAAGCCCGCCCACTCCCGCTCGAACCATGGCCAGTCGATCAACCCGGCGAGCCGGACCAGCTCATGCCGTCCATCGATCATGTCGACCAGCCGTGGCCGCAGCAGGTCGGCCTGTTCCAAAGGGCGGGGACGATGCTTCATGCCCGCCAGAATCGCAGGATTATCGCATGGTTCCAACTGATCCCTGCAATTCCGG
>NZ_JBHLVZ010000128.1:0-544 GCF_042433125.1 Muricoccus vinaceus
GGTTCCTCCCAGAAGGGCGCGTGGCCGCTGTTGGGGTAGAGGGACAGCCTGGCGCCCGGCACGGTGGCCGCGGTGAAGCGCGCCATGGGCGTGGCGAGGATGCGGTCCTGCTCGCCATGGCTGACCAGCACGGGCAGGCGCAGCGCCTTCAGCACCTCCGCGTAGTTGGCCGGGCGGCCCGCGAGGCCCGCGCGCACGTAGAGGGGCGCCAGCATGTTGAAGGCGAGCATGGCCTGGAAGTCCGCGGGGTCGGGCTGGGTGGCGAAGCAGGCGCGCAGGAAGCGGATCGTGCCGTCGATGAAGGCGTCCGCGCCGGGTGCCAGCATGGCCTGCGGGCCGAGCAGCCCGACATCGGGCCCCAGGAAGGCGGGGTCTCCGAGCGAGCTGCTGGCGTCCACGTAGTTGATGCCCGCCAGGGCCGCCGAACCGTGCGCGGTGAGATAGTCGCCGACGACCCGCCCGGCATAGGACCAGCCGACCAGGACCGGCCGCTGCAGCCCCAGTTCCGTGATGACGCCGCGCACGTCGTCGGCCCAGACCCGGC
>NZ_JBHLVZ010000129.1:0-705 GCF_042433125.1 Muricoccus vinaceus
CGGCCTTGTTCTTCCCTTCAGCGGTCCGCCGGCGGACGTAGTCGAGGGTCGACTGATGGCCGCGTAGGCGGGTAACCACAACGCGGTACAAGGCAGCATTCGCCTTCCGGCTGCCGCCGCGATTCAGCCGGTGCCGGTTGGTCTTGCCGCTCGAGGCAGGAACTGGGCAGGCGCCACAGAGTTTTGCGAACGCCGCTTCCGAACGGATGCGCTCGGGATTATCTCCTACGAGCAACAGCATCTCTGCGGCTGTACCTGTTGCCATCCCGTGCGCCTGTACAAGCTCGGGGGCGCAGGCTGCGGTGAGGGGTTGAAGCTGGAGATCGTGGCTTTTGATCTCTTCGTCGAGCGCCAGCCAGCGGCGGGCGATCGCACGCAGACTGGTCTTGGCCGAGGTCGTGGTTGAGGTGATCGGACCTGGCCGCAAGGCTGCCAAGTGTCGGAGCAGCGCCATCTTGCCGCTGATAAGGTCAAGTTGCTCGCGCAGGGTGCTCGGGGCTCTGATGATGATCGCCTTGATGGTCAGCATGGCTTGTGTTCTTGCCTTAACCGCAGTGTCCCGTGCGACCTTGAGGTGACGGATCATTTCGACCGCGCTCGTTCCGGCCTTTGGCAGTGCCGTGGCCTGTCCGCTTAGCACAGCAAGGGCGGCACTCTCGGCATCAACGGTGTCACTTTTGCCCTTCAAATAGCGAAGCTGACGGT
>NZ_JBHLVZ010000013.1:0-88841 GCF_042433125.1 Muricoccus vinaceus
GTGGCCGTGGCCGTTGTAGGTGAGGGTGGCGGACAGGCCCTCGCCGAAGTCGAGCAGGGCGTTAAAGGCGCCCTCGGTTCCGCGGGCGCGGTCCCACACCGTGGCGGTGGCGCGGATGGAGCGGGCGGGGCGGCCGGCGAGAAGGCGCGCGACCTCCACCTGGTGCGGCGCCTGGGAGAAGATGGCGCCGCCGCCCCGCGCCGTGTCCAGTTCCTCGGGGCGGCGGGGGCGGTACAGGTAGTCGGTGAAGTTCAGCGCCGTGACCATGCGGACGGCGCCGTACTCGCCCGAGCGGATGATGTCGCGGGCGCGGAGATAGGGCGCGTCGAAGGAATGGCTGTGGCCGACGATCAGGTGGATGCCGCCCTCTCGCGCGGCGGCGATCATGGCGAGGCCGTCCTCCACGGTCAGCGCCATCGGCTTCTCCACCAGCACGTGCTTGCCGGCGGCCGCGGCGGCGCGGACATGGGCGACGTGGAGTTGGTGGGGCGAGGCGATGTAGACGGCGTCGAGGCCGGGATCGGCGCAGAGGGCTTCGACGCTGTCATGGGTGCGTGCGCCGAAATCCTGCGCGAAGCGCGCGCGCGCCTCGGGGCGCGGGTCGGCGCAGGCGGCCATCTCCACGCGCGTGTCGCGCGCAAGGGTTGGCAGCATGAGCATGAAGGCGCGGCCGAGGCCGGCGACGCCGAGGCGGATGCGCCGCACGCCTAGAGCTCCAGCACGAGGCTGTCGGTCCTGGCGCGGGAGACGCAGATCATGAGCGACGTCTTCTGCTCGGCGGGGGTGAGGACCATGTCGCGGTGGTCCACCTCGCCGGCGGTGTAGCGGGTGCGGCAGGTGCCGCAGGTGCCGCTCTCGCAGGAGGAGGGGAGCTTGCGGCCATGGGCGCGCAGCACCTCCAGGATGGTGGTGCCCACGGGGATTTCGAGCGGGTCGCCATCCGCGCCGAGGCGTATGGTGAAAGGCTTGTCGTCCGCGCGGGGGCGGACGAGGTCGGAGCCGAAATCCTCGAAGTGGACGCTGTTCTCCGGCCAGTGCCCGGTCATGTCGCGCACGGCGTCCATCAGGGGGCGCGGCCCGCAGCAGTAGATGTGCGCCTTCGTCGGTTCCTCGAAGACCGGCCAGAGGTCGTAGGCGTTCTCGGGGTTGCCTTCGTCGTGGTGGATGACCACGGCGTTGCTGCCGGCGAAGGCAGGGTCGGAGAGTTCCGCGTGGAACGCGGTGCCGGCGGTGTGGCGCGTCAGGTAGAAGAGGCGGAAGGGCTTGCCGCCGGTGGCCTTGAGATAGCGGATCATCGCCAGGATCGGGGTGATGCCGATGCCGCCGGCGACGAAGATGTATTCCGGGGCGCGCGTGTCCAGCTCGAAGAGGTTGCGCGGCGCCGAGACCTCCAGCGTCGAGCCCTCCGCCGTGTTGTCGACCAGCGCGACGGAGCCGCCGCGGCCGCCTTCGTCGCGCTTGACGGCGATGACGTAGCGATCGCGCTCGTGCGGGTCGTTGCAGAGGGAATAGTTGCGCATCGCACCGGAGGGCACGCGCACGGAAAGGTGGGCGCCCGGCGTGAAGGGCGGCAGCTCGGCGCCATCGGGGGCGCGCAGCTCAAAGAGGTGGATGCCATCGGCCGCGGATTCGGCGCGGGCGACGCGGAGCGGCATCAGCTCGCCTTCGGCGGGCGCGTCGAGCATGGGTTTGTTTCCTCCCGGCGGCCTTGTGGACTGCGAGTGAGCGGTGGTTAGAAGCCTAAGCTTGTTCTGGCAAGGGTCTTTCCGGAGGGAGGGGATGATCACGCCTCAAGGAGCGGGCCGATCGGGTGTTTGCCGCGAGATTGCCGGAGCCCTGGGGCGGGCTGGATAAACCTTGACGCAAGCCACGCGCCGCATAACCTTAGAGGTCTAACTACTTGCCGGGCGTGCCCGGCTCACCGGGAGAACGCGCCCCATGCTGACCGCCGCCGAGAACGAGACCCTGTGCCGCGTGGAGGGCGATGCGCCGATGGGGCGCCTGATGCGCCGCCACTGGGTGCCGGCCCTGCTGTCCGAGCAGGTGGCCGAGCCCGACGGCAAGCCGGTGCGGGTGACGCTGTTCGGGGAGAAGCTGGTGGCCTTCCGCGACAGCGAGGGACGGCTGGGCGTGCTCGGCGAGTTCTGCGCGCACCGCAAGGCCTCGCTCGCCTTCGGGCGCAACGAGAATTGCGGGCTGCGCTGCCTGTACCACGGCTGGAAGTTCGACGTGGAGGGCAACGTGGTGGACATGCCGTCCGAGCCGAAGGAAAGCAGCTTCGCCGACCGGGTGAAGCAGAAGGCTTATCCCGTGCGCGAGGCCGGCGGGTTCATCTGGGTTTACATGGGCAAGCCCGAGGAGATGCCCGCGTTCGAGCAGCCGGCCTGGGCGCCCACCCCCGGCGCGAAGGTCTCGGCCCTGCGGATCGAGTTGCCCTGCAACTGGGCGCAGATCATGGAAGGGCAGATCGACAGCGCGCATTCGTCCTCGCTGCACTCCTCGGACATGCGGCCGGCGCGGGGCGATGCCGCGGCGCTGGACACGCACTGGGTGCGGCCCTCGACCGACAAGAACCCGCGCATCCAGGTGCAGGTGACCAACTACGGCATGCGCTACGCCGCGGTCCGGCGGCCGATCATGAACGCGGCCACGCAGGACTACGTGCGGATCACCACCTTCGTCGCGCCCTTCACGGCGCTGATCCCGCCCAACTCCACCTACAACGTGGCCAGCGTGATCGTGCCGCGGGACGACACCAGCACCTACTTCCACTTCATCGCCTGGACCGAGGAACTCCGCGAGAACATCTCGCCCGAGGCGTGGCGGAAGTTCTGCGTGACCGAGGTGGGCGTGGACGTGGACGCCGACTTCCGCCCGATGAAGCGGCACGCCTCCAACGACTACCTCCAGGATCGCGAGGCCATGAAGGGCGGCAACTCCTTCACGGGCATTCCGGGCATCCCGAACCAGGACATCGCGATGTGGGAATCCATGGGCGCGATCGCCGACCGCACGAGCGAGCGGCTGGGGGCGAGCGACATCGCCGTGATCCAGTTCCGCCGGATCATGCTGGACGCGGTCGCGCGCCACGAGGCCGGGTCCGAGCCGATCGGGCTGGGTTCCCCGCACCTGCCGCAGGCCAAGCTCCGCTCCTACCAGGGGGTGGTGCCCAAGACCGCGGACTGGCGGACGCTGGGCGCCTCGGAGGAGGAAGCCCACTATCTCACGGGCATGGAGGAAGAGCCGGAGGAGCGGGAGATGGCCCAGGCGGCGGTCGCCTGAGCCCGCCCCTCTCCAAGGCGATCCGGGCACCGGCCCCGGAACCGGAGCCACCGGCGCCCGCGGGCCCGCGCATCGATCCCCTGCCCTTCGACGAGAGCGTGGGCTTCCTGGTGCGCGACCTGAACCGCGCGATCCAGCGGCACCTGCAATCGCGGCTGCAGGCGCACGGGGTGGCGCCGGGTGCCTGGTATTTCCTGCGGGTGCTGTGGGAGGAGGACGGGATCACCCAGCGCGACCTCGCGCGGCGCCTGGGCATGATGGAGCCGACCGCCGTCATTGCCCTGCGCGGCATCGAGGCGGGGGGATGGATCCACCGCGTGCGGTCGGAGACGGACAAGCGGAAGGTGCACATCTTCCTCACCGAGGCCGGGCGCGCGCTGCGCGAGGCGCTGGTGCCCGAGGCGCACGCGGTGAACGCGCTGGCGACGCAGGGGCTGTCCGGCGACGAGGCCCGGATGCTGCGGGCGCTGCTGCGGCGGGTGCGAGGGAATTTTCCGGCGCAGGACTGAAGGCGAGGTGCCCTGGCGGGAGCCCCCGCGCCTCCCCTCCGGGCGGCCTTGCCGGGCGGCATCACGGCAGTATGATCATACCTCCCCCGTGGCTGGCCGGGCCTTCGTGCCCCGCGCCTCCCTTGCGGAAATCATGCCGTCCTCAATAATCGAACGATAATTCAGGGCGGGTGACATCATGGCGTTCCGTGCAATCCAAGGCGGCGTCCTCGCCGCAGGCCTGTTGCTCGCCGGGGCGCTTCCGGCCCGTGCCTCCCCCTACACCTCGGTTTATGTTTTCGGCGACAGCCTTTCCGACAACGGCAACCTCGCCGAGGTCTTCTACCGGCAGAACCTTCCGCACCCGCCGAGCTACCAGAACAGCTTCAGCAATGGTCCTGTCGCCGCGCAGGTGCTGGCCGGGCGCCTCGGCCTGTCGCTGCGGCCGTCCCTCTGGGTGACGGGGTTCCGGGACACCTTCGGCCTTTATGGCAGCGGCTTCGTGCCCGGCACCAACTACGCCGTCGCGGCGGCGACCGCGGCGGCCAGTGCCGTGGGCGGCCCGCCCGGGATCAACCTGCCGCAGCAGGTGGCGGCCTTCGGCGCGGCCACGGGAGGGAGCGCGGACCCGAACGCGCTATACCTGGTGGAGATCGGCGGCAACGACGTCCGCAACGCGGCGCTGGAGGGCACCGGCAGCGCGGCGGTGGCCGCCGGGGTGCAGACCGAGGTGGCGGCGGTGCAGGCGCTGCTCGCGCTAGGCGCGCGGAACCTGCTGGTGGTCAACGTGCCGGATATCGGGATCATCCCGGAGTTCACGCAGGACAATCCGGGCCTGACCGGCACCGCGACGCGCCTCACGCAGCAGTACAATGCGGGCCTCGCCGCCGGGCTCGCCGGCCTTGCGGTGCCGAGCGGCGCCAGCGTCATCCCCTTCGACCTGTCCAGCTACAACCTCTCGCTCCTTTCCGATCCGTCGCGGGTCGGGCTGACCAACGTCACCGACCGCTGCTATGTCGCGACGCCGGTCTCGGCCGCGACCAGCCCGCAATGCGGGCCCGGCGCGGAAAACATCGGCGGCTTCGCCTACTGGGACGCGATCCACCCCACCGCGACGCTCCAGGCGCTCTGGGCGGATGGTTTCGGACGGGCGCTCGCCGTGGCCGTGCCGGAGCCGTCGAGCATGGCGCTTTTCGGTTGCGGGCTGCTCGGGCTCGCCGGGCTGCGGCGCCGGCGTGCCCGCCCCGAGGCTGCCGGGGCGACCGCCTAACCCGCGTCACGCATAGGTCAGCGGCCGCTTCCGCGCGGCCAGCGCCTCGATCACCGCCATCTGCCGCGGCAGGCAGACGCGCCGGAGGTCGAAGCGCTTCTCCACCGTGCGCCGCGCCGCCGCACGGAGGGGCGCGTGCCGGGCGGGGTCGGCCAGGACCTCCGCCAGGCGGGCGGCCAGGGGCGCGGGGTCGTAAAGGTCCGTCAGCAGGCCGTTCACCCCGTCCTCGATCACCTCCTGCACGGGGGGCGTCGCGGAGCCGATGACGAGGGCGCCGCAGGCCATGGCCTCCAGCACGCTCCAGGACAGGACGAAGGGCACGGTCAGGTAGACATGCGCGGCCGAGACGCGGAACAGCGCGTGCAGCGCCGGATGCGGGATGCGGCCCAGGAAATGGACGCGGGCCGGGTCGAGCGGGCCGAGCTCGGCCAGCATGGCCTCGCGCCAGGTGGCGGCGCTCTCGGGCGCGCGGCCGTAGCTGGCCTGGTCGCCGCCCACGATCACCACGCGCGCGGCGGGGCGGGCGGCGAGCAGCGTGGGGAGCGCGCGCATGAAGGTGGGAAAGCCGCGATAGGGCTCGAGCCCTCGGGCGACATAGGTGACGACCTCGTCGCCCCGGCGCAGCACGGTGCCGTCGGGCAAGTCGAAGCGGGCCTCGGGGTCGGGGCGGCAGAGGTCGGTGTCCACGCCCTCGTGCACGAGGCTGATCTTCTGGCGGAACCATTCGGGGAAGCGCTCGCGCTGCCAGCGGGTGGGGGCGGCGCCCCAGTCGGCGGCCTGCATGGCCGAGAGCATGGGCATGTTCATCGCGCGCAGGCGCACGGCGTCCTGCAGGGTGGCGGGCTTGCCGGGCTCGTGGCCCACATCGGCGCCCGTCGCGCTGTAGAAGAACTCCGCGTAGAGCAGGAACGGCGCCTCGGGGAAGATGTCCTTGATGAAGATGGTGTCGCCCCAGCCGATATGGCCCAGCACGGCATCGGGCCTGAAGCCCTCCCGCCGGAGATCGATCGCGATGCGGGCAACCCGCTCGGCGCGGGCGAGCGCGGCCTGCGCGGGGCGCAGGCGGGGCGGCACGGCCTCCTCGGGCGGCGGAGGGGGATCGTAGACCCGGAGGTCCACGCCCTCGGGCACGGGAAAGCTGCGGGCGCCGATGCCCACCACGCGGTTGCCCGCGCGCGCGGCCAGGGCCGGCATGACATGCGCGTACTGCCCGGGAAAGTTCGGGTGGATCAGCAGCACCTTCATGGGCGGGGCCTTCCGGCCTGGCGGTGGGTCATCGGCGCTCCTTCGCCCGCGCAATCTGCTGCCTGCGGATGGGGCGCACAATCCCGTGAAGCATGCGGCCCCAGGCGCGGGTCGGCGCGGCGCCGGACGGGATGGCCCGCGCGGCGCGGTCCTGACACATTCGCGCCCGGTCGGAAGGAGAGGCGCGATGCGGTTGCTGGGCCTGGACGGCGCTCTCGCGAGCGCCTCGGCGGCGATCTGGGAGGATGGGGCGGTGCTCGCCGCGGCGCGGCGGGAGGGCGCGCGCGGGCAGCCCGCCGCCCTGCCCGCCCTGGTGGCGCAGGTGCTGGCCGGAACCGCGCCGCCGGAGGCGGTCGCGGTGGGGGTGGGGCCGGGAGGCTTCACCGGGCTGCGGGCGGCGATCGCGCTGGCGCGCGGGCTGGCGGCGGGATGGGGCGTGCCCTGTCACGGCGTGACCACGGGGGAGGCGCTGGCGGCCGCCCTGCCGGCCTGGCAGGCGGCGGGGCGCGAGGTGTGGTCCGTCACCGCCGCCGGGCGCGGCGGGCTGGTGCTGGAGCGCCCGGGCGTGGCCCCCGTGCTGCTGGAGGAAGCCGCCCTGCCCCGCCCCTCGGGGCCGGTGGTGCTGGTGGGGGATGCCGCGCCGGCGGCGGCCGCGCGGCTTCGGGCGGGAGGCGCGGACGCGCTGCTCTCCGATTGCCGCCTGCCCGAGGCCGGGGCGGTCGCGGCGGCGGCGGCGCGGGCCCTGGCGGCGGGACGGGCGCGGGATGCGGCGCCGCTTTATGCCGAGCCTCTCGCGCTGCGGACCCAGGGGGCGGCGTGAGCGGGGCGGCGCTGCAGCCCTTCGGCCGGGCGGAGGCGCCGGTGCTGGCCGCCCTGCACGCGCGGGCCTTCGCGCCGGAGGAGCGGTGGGGCGAGGCGGCGATCCGCCTGATGCTGGGGCTGGACGGCGGCTTCGGCCTGCTGGCCGGGCCGGCGGAGGCACCGCTGGGCTTCGTGCTGGCCCGTGCCGTGGCGGGTGAGGCGGAGGTGCTGACGCTGGCGGTGGACCCGCCCGCCCAGGGCGCCGGGGTGGGGGCAGCGCTGCTGCGGGCGGCACTGGCCGAGGCCGCGCGGCGCGGCGCGGCCTGCCTGTTCCTGGAGGTGTCGGAGGCGAATGCGCCGGCCCGCGCGCTGTACGCGCGCGCGGGGGCGGCGGAGGTCGGGCGGCGGCGGCGTTATTACTCGGATGGCAGCGACGCGCTGGTGCTACGGGTCAGCCTTTCCTGATCAGCAGGCGGGTGGTGCCGCCGGGTTCCTCCTGCTGGTCCAGGACGTGGTGGCCCTGCTCCGTGGCGGTGCGGGGGACGTTGCGGCGGGGTTCCTCGCCGCGGAGCCGCACGAGCAGAACGGCGCCGCGCGCCATCCGGTCAAGCGCGAGACGGGTGCGCACGAAGGTCATCGGGCAGGAATCGCCGGTGATGTCGAGCGTAACCTGCGGTTCGCAAGTCTCCACGGCATCTTCTGGGCCACTCGGCCCCATCGTTTCTTTGGTCACTCTTGTTCACCTCAAGCTTTCTCTGTTATCGCTGCATTAGACGATGTAGATCATGTGGGAATCGGGAGCGCGCCAAGTTGCCGGCAGTTTGAGCAGTTGCATTTCGCGCCCGCTTGCCTCCGGCTCCGCCTTTCGTTCCATCGCCGCCACGCACCCCGCCGACACACCTCGATACAACACACCGCCACCAAGGAGACCGCGATGCCGGACAGTACAGCCAATGCCCGGGACGGTGCTGATTCCGGCGTTCTCGGGCTGACTGCGCAGATCGTGGCGGCGCATGTGTCGAACAATCCCGTCCCCGTCGCGGAGTTGTCGGGGCTGATCGAGAACGTGCACCGCACGCTGTCGGGGCTGGGCCGCGCGCCCGAGGCGGCCGCGCCCGTGCGGCCGGAGCCGGCGGTTGCCGTGAAGAAGAGCGTGACGCCCGAATACCTGGTTTGCCTGGAGGACGGGAAGAAGCTGAAGATGCTGAAGCGGCATCTCAAGACCGCCTACAACATGACGCCCGACCAGTACCGGGACCGCTGGAACCTGCCGCCCGATTACCCGATGGTGGCGCCGGCCTATGCGGAGCACCGCTCCTCCCTGGCCAAGAAGATCGGGCTCGGCACCCGCCCGCGTCCCGCCCGCCGGGGGCGCGCCGCCAAGGACTGAGCGCGGGCGCGGCACCGCCCGCACCGGCCGGGTTCCCCGCCGGCCTCCCGGCCGGTTCCCGGCCGATCCACCGGGGCACGCCCCGGCATGCCCGCCGGCCCAGTCCGGGCCGCCGGGCTTTCGGAACGGTTTCCGGCCGGTTTTGCGGCCGGTTTGGCGCCGGGACGCTTGGCGGGTAGTCTCCGCCCGAACGGGATGACCATGGACCACGCCACCCAAACCCAGACCAAGGCGCCGCACGGCAAAGGACCGCATGGCGGCGATCCCACGCGGATCGAGCGGCTTTGCATCGAGCGCGGGCTGAAGATGACCGGCCAGCGCCGGCTGATCGCGCGCGTGCTGAGCGAGGCGGAGGACCATCCGGACGTCGAGGAGCTGTACCGGCGGGCCATCGCGCTCGACAGCAAGGTGTCCATCGCCACCGTCTACCGCACCGTGCGGCTGCTGGAGGAGAAGGGCATCCTGGAGCGGCGGGACTTCGGCGGCGGGCGGTCCCGCTACGACCCGGCCGATCGCGGGCACCACCACCACCTGATCGACGTGGACACCGGCA
Organism: Muricoccus vinaceus; assembly: GCF_042433125.1. Classification (NCBI taxonomy): domain Bacteria; kingdom Pseudomonadati; phylum Pseudomonadota; class Alphaproteobacteria; order Acetobacterales; family Roseomonadaceae; genus Muricoccus; species Muricoccus vinaceus. The sequence goes on from NZ_JBHLVZ010000013.1 coordinate 9,030, forward strand.
TCGTCATCGAGTTCGAGGACGAGGAGCACGAGCGGCTCGTGCAGTCCATCGCCGAGCGCTACGGCTTCACCCTGGTGCAGCAGCGGCTGGAGCTGTTCGGCAAGCGGGCGGCGCCCGCCCCGGCGGCGGATGCCCGCCGGCGCGGGGGCGGGCGGGCCGAGGCGCCGCCGGCCCAGGGCGCCTCCCTCGGCTCCGACGCCGCGCCGGGCAAGGCTCCGGTGCCCCGCCCGGCCGCACCGAAGAAGGATGGGTGATGACCGGGCCGGCCCCCGGGTTGGGGGAACTGCGCGCGGGCAGGCTGGGCGTGCGGATCGCGCGGGACGCGGCGGAGGTGGAGGCCGCGCAGGCGCTCCGCTGGCGCGTCTTCTACGAGGAAATGGGCGCCCGCGCGGACGCGGCGACCGCGGCGTCGCACCTCGACGCGGATGCCTATGATCCCGTGGCCGACCACCTGCTGGTGCTGGACCATGAGCGTGGCGAGGGCGCGCGGGCGGTGGTGGGAACCTATCGCCTGATCCGGCGGGCGGCGGCGGAGCGGGTGGGCGGGTTCTACTCGGCCGGGGAATACGACCTTTCCCCGATCCTGGCGCAGCCGGGCGGGCTGCTGGAGCTCGGGCGGTCCTGCGTGGACGAGCGCTACCGCACGCGGGGAACCCTGCAGCTGCTGTGGCAGGGGATCGCGGCCTATGTGTTCGAGCACCGCATCGCGCTGATGTTCGGCTGCGCCTCCCTGCCCGGCACGGACCCCGACGCGCTGGCGGAGCCGCTGACCTACCTGCACGCGCTGCACCTGGCGCCGCCGGAGCTGCGGCCGCGCGCCCTGCCCGGCCTGCGCGTGCCGATGGACCGCATGGACCCGGCCGCCATCGATGCCCGCCGCGTGCTGGCGCGGCTGCCGCCCCTGGTGAAGGGATACCTGCGGCTGGGCGGCTTCGTGGGCGACGGCGCGGTGGTGGACCCGCAGTTCAACACCACCGATGTTTGCGTCGTGGTGAAGACCGACCAGGTCACCGCCAAGTACTTCCGGCACTACGAGCGCCGCCTGGGGCCGCAGCCCGAGCAGGACGAGCCGCTCGAGCTGCCGTTCTAGCGTCGCGGCGGCCGTGCCTTCCCTGCCCGGCGGCATGGACCTTCGCGGAAAGGCGGGCTAACCCGGCGGGCATGGACGCCGTCCCCAGCGACCCTGCCGTGGCCCTGGCCCCGAGCCGCCTTCGGCGCCGCATGCCCATCCGCTTCCGCCGCGCCGTGCCCGGCGGGCGCTTCTTCGACGTGATGGGCGACCGGCCCTTCGGCGGCCGGCTGCGGGCCGTGCGGCGCCTGGTGGTCGCGGGGCTCTGGACGCTGCTGTGCATGCCCGTGCAGGCGGTGCTGCTGCTGCTGCCCGACCATGCCCCGCCGGGGCAATCCGGGCTGGGGCAATCCAGGCTGGGGCACGCCAAGGTGGGCTTCGCGCGGATCTACTGGCGGACGATGTGCTTCATCATCGGCATGCGCGTGCGCGTGGTGGGGGAGCGCGGCGCGGTGCCGCGGACGCTCTACCTGGCCAACCATTCCTCCTGGCTGGACATCCTGGTGCTGGGGGGCGCGCTCGAGGCGCCCTTCGTGTCCAAGGCGGAGATTGGGCAATGGCCGCTGGTGGGGCTGGTGGCGCGGCTCGGGCGCACGGTGTTCGTCTCCCGCTCCCGCCGGCGCACCGGGGACGAGGCGCGGGAGATGCGCGAGCGGCTGCTGGCCGGGGATTCGCTGATCCTGTTCCCGGAGGGGACCAGCTCGGACGGATCGCGGGTGCTGCCCTTCCGCTCCTCCTTTCTGGCGGTGGCGGAGGCGGCGGAGGCGATCCGGCCGGTTTCGGTGGTGTATGACCGCCTGGGCGGCCTGCCGGCCTGCCGGCGGGACCGGCCCCTCTTCGCCTGGTACGGGAACATGGAGATCGCGCCGCATGTCTGGCGGCTGGTGCGCCATGCCGGGCTGCGGGCGACCGTGCTGCTGCACGATCCGGTGTCGCCCGGGGCGATCCCCAGCCGCAAGGCGCTCTCGGCCGCGGTGGAGGGGACGGTGGCGGAAGGGGCCTCCGCGCTCCGGCAGAACCGGGAGCCGCGGCCATTGCCCGTGGCGGTTCCGGCCCCGGCCGAAGGGCCCGAGGCGGGAGGGCCTCTTACCGCTTGACGGGAATCCTCCGCTTCCGCGAGGCTCCCCCCATGGACGCGCCCCCTCCGTCGCGCCCGGGTCTTTCTTGACCTCGAAGGCCCCGCGCCGCACATCGCCCCATCCCGTGGCCGAAGGCCCGGGCGTGAAGGGGTTTTCCTCCGTATGAGCAGTTCGATCGGCCCGGTTCCGGCCGGCTCCCTCCCCGCCGCCGCGAGGCCCGCGCGCAAGCTCCTGATCCGCACCTGGGGCTGCCAGATGAACGTGTACGACAGCGGGCGGATGGCTGACATCCTGGCGCCGCTGGGCTACGCGCCCACGGAGCGGGCGGAGGAGGCCGACATGGTCATCCTCAACACCTGCCACATCCGCGAAAAGGCGAGCGAGAAGGTCTTCTCGGACCTCGGGCGGCTGCGCGAAACCAAGAAGGCCCGCGCCGCCGATGGCCAGGGCACGATCATCGCCGTGGCGGGCTGCGTGGCGCAGGCGGAAGGGGCGGAGATCACGGCCCGCGCGCCCTGGGTGGACATCGTGCTCGGGCCCCAGACCTATCACCGCCTGCCGGAGATGGTGGCCCGCGCCTCACGCGCCGCGGGCGCCGTGATCGAGACGGACTTCCCGGCCGAGGACAAGTTCGACCACCTGCCGGAGGCCCGCGCCTCGCAGGGGCCGGTCGCCTTTCTGACGATCCAGGAGGGCTGCGACAAGTTCTGCTCCTTCTGCGTGGTGCCCTACACGCGCGGGGCGGAGTTCTCCCGTCCCGTCGAGGCGATCCTCACCGAGGCGCGGCAGCTCGCGGCGGGAGGCGCGCGGGAGATCGCGCTGCTTGGGCAGAACGTGAATGCCTGGGCCGGGATGTCGCGCGCGGGGACGAACTGGGGCCTCGCGCGGCTGCTGCGGGAACTGGCCGAAATCCCCGGCGTTGCCCGTCTGCGCTACACCACGAGCCACCCCCGGGACATGGACGACGACCTCATCGCGGCCCACCGGGACATTCCGGCCCTCATGCCCTACCTGCACCTTCCCGTGCAGTCCGGGTCCGACCGGGTGCTGGCCGCGATGAACCGGGGGCACAAGGCCGATCTCTACCTGCGGCTGGCGGACCGGCTGCGGGAGGCGCGGCCGGACATCGCGCTGACCTCGGACTTCATCGTGGGGCACCCCGGCGAAACCGCCGCCGACTTCGAGGCCACCATGCGGCTGGTGGAGCGGGTCGGCTTCGCGGGGGCCTATTCCTTCAAGTATTCCGCGCGCCCCGGCACGCCGGCGGCCGGCCAGCCCAACGCGGTGCCGGAGGCGGAGAAGGATGCGCGCCTGCAGGCACTGCAGGCCGTGCTGCGCGAGCAGCAGGATGGGTTCAACCGCGCCTGCGTCGGGCGCGTCGTCGATGTCCTGGTCACCGGCACGGGGCGGCATCCCGGGCAGGTGGCGGGCCGCAGCCCGTGGCTCCAGCCTGTTCATGCAACAGGCGCAGCCCCGGTGGGCGCGGTGGTTCCGATGCAATTGCGGGCCGCCCTCCCCAATTCCCTCTCCGCAACCATGGCGCCTCAGGAGTCCGCCGCCGCTTGACCCAATTCGCCGCCCCCGCCGGGGGCATCGCCCTCCGGCCCGAGCCCCGCGCCCTGCCGCGCAATCCGGCCTTCGCGCCCGATCTGCAGCGGACGGTCACCGTCAGCTTCGACGACAATGCGTTGCTTCCGATGCTGTACGGGGAGCACGACCGGCACCTGGCGCGGATCGAGCAACGATTGGGAGTTCGGATCGCATCGCGCGGCAACCGCGCGACGATCTCGGGCGGCGCCGAGGGCACGGGGCTGGCGGAATCGGTGCTGCGCGCGCTGTGGCAGCGCCTGGAAAAGGGAGAGATCACGGGCATGGCCGATGTGGAGGCCGCGTTGCGCATGGTGGACGGTCCGGCCGAGGACCCGCGCCTGCCGCTGGCGGACATGCCGGCGATCCGGACGCGCAAGGGCGCCATCGCGGCCCGCAGCCGCACCCAGGGTGCCTACATGGACATGCTCCAGCGCCACGAGATGGTGTTCGGCGTGGGGCCGGCCGGCACGGGCAAGACCTATCTGGCGGTGGCCCAGGGCGTGGCCCTGCTGATGGCGAACCAGGTGGACAAGATCATCCTGTCCCGCCCTGCCGTGGAGGCGGGGGAGCGGCTGGGCTTCCTGCCCGGCGACATGAAGGAGAAGGTCGATCCCTATCTCCGCCCGCTCTACGACGCGCTGCACGACATGATGCCGGCGGATCAGGTGGCGCGGCGGCTGGTGTCCGGGGAGATCGAGATCGCGCCGCTGGCCTTCATGCGCGGGCGGACGCTGGCCCATGCCTTCGCCATCCTGGACGAGGCGCAGAACACCACGCCCGCGCAGATGAAGATGTTCCTCACCCGCATGGGCGAGGGCACGCGGATGGTGATCACCGGCGATCCCTCCCAGGTGGACCTGCCGCCCGGGCAGAAGTCGGGGCTGGTGGAGGCCCTCTCCGTGCTGGACGGGGTGGAGGGGATCGGCGTCACGCGCTTCGCGGAGAACGACGTGGTGCGGCACCCCCTGGTCGGGCGCATCGTCTCGGCCTATGGGCGAGCGGAGGCCGCGGCGGCCGATGGCCGCGCCGCCCGGGCGCGTTTGAAGGAGTAGGACAGAGGTGGGCAGTCGCCCGCCCGGCGGCGCAGCCGCCGGGCCGAATACCAGCGCTTCCGGGGGCATGGCCTTCGGGGCGGATGAGGACGAAGACCCCGCGGGTGAACCCGCCGGGGACTTCGGCGATGGCTTTGACGCCGATTTCGACACCGGCTTTCCGGGCCTCGCCGAAGGGTGGGACCAGGGGATCGAGGTGGTGCTGGAGGATCCGGCCTGGCGCTCCGCCGTGCCGCGGGTGGAGGAGGTCGCGCGCCGCGCCGCCGCCGCCGCCTTCGCGGAGGCCGGGATCGAGGGCGCGGTAACGGTGCTGCTGACCGGCGACCTGCAGGTCAAGCGCCTGAACGGCGACCACCGGGGCAAGGTGAAGCCCACCAACGTGCTGTCCTTTCCCGCGCCGCACCCGGGCATGCCCGGCGACGTGGCCCTGGCGCTGGGCACCGTGCGGCGGGAGGCCCGCGCGGCCGGGCGCAGCGTAATGGCCCATCTTTCGCACCTGGTGGCCCATGGGGTTCTGCACCTGACCGGCCACGACCACCTGCGCGCCGGGGAAGCGCGCCGGATGGAGCGGGCGGAGGCGCGCATCATGCGGCGCCTCGCGCTGCCCAATCCCTGGAGGGGCGTGGCGTGAGCGAGCGGCATCCGAACGGCAGCTCCGAGCGGGCGCAGCGCAACAACATCTTCTGGCGCTTCCAGGGATTGTTGCGGCGGCGCGAGGCCGAGAGCGTCCGCGACCAGGTGGAGGCGCTGGTCGAGGGCGAGGGCGAGGAAGGGCGCGCGCCGGAGGCGGACGCGCTGGACGCGAACGAGCGCGTGATCCTCGGCAACGTGCTGAAGCTGCGCAACAAGACGGCGGTGGACGTGATGCTGCCGCGCGCCGACATCATCGGCATGCCCTGCGACCTGACGCTGGACGAGGCCATCCGGCTGATCCAGCGCGAAGGCCATAGCCGCTTCCCGGTCTACAGCGAGAACCTGGACGACATCCGGGGCATGGTTCACATCAAGGACGTCTTCGCGGCGGTGGGGCGCGACGGGGAGCCCTTCTCGCTGGATGCGGCACTCAGGCCCCTGCTGTTCGTGGTGCCGCAGGTGCCCGTGCTGGACCTGCTGCTGCAGATGCGCGAGGCCCGGACCCACATGGCGCTGGTGGTGGACGAATACGGCGGCATCGACGGGCTGGTGACCATCGAGGACCTGGTGGAAACCATTGTCGGCGACATCTCGGACGAGCACGACGAGGAGGCGCCGCCCCAGGCGGTGGAGCGTCCGGACGGCAGCCTGGATGTCGATGGCCGCATGACCATCGAGGCCTTCGAGGCGCGCTACGGCGAGGTGCTGACGGTCGAGGAGCGGCACCAGGACATCGACACGGTGGGCGGGCTGGTCTTCACCCTGGCCGGGCGCGTGCCGGCGCGGGGGGAGCTGGTGTCGCATTCCTCGGGCATCGAGTTCCGGGTGCTCGACAGCGACCCCCGCCGCATCCGCCGGCTGCGGGTGCGGCGGCCGGCACCGGCGACGCCCGCGATCGAGATGCCCGGCGCCGGCATCGAATCCGGCGCCACGGCGCCCCAGGCGCCCTCTCAGGCAGCGGAATAGGCGGAACCCTCTTGCAGCGACTGGTCGGCTTTCTGGAGTCCCGCGCGGGCTGGCGCGCGCTGGCTGCCGCCTTCGGCCTGGGGGCGCTGTCCTCGCTGGCGATGCCGCCGGTGTTCGCGGTGCCCGTGCTGCTGCTGTGCCTGCCGGGATTGCTGGTGCTGCTGGGGCGGGCGGGAAGCTGGAAGCGGGCGGCGGTGATCGGATGGGCCTTTGGATGGGGTCAGCACGTCACCGGGCTGTACTGGATCACCTATTCCATCCTCACGGAGGCGGAGCGGCTGTGGTGGCTGGTGCCGCTGGCCGTGCCGCTGCTCGCGCTGTGGATGGGGCTCTACGCGGCCATTCCGGCGGTGCTGGCCGTGCGCGCCCGGCCCGGCTGGCCGCGGGTGCTGGTGCTGGCCGGGGGCTGGGTGCTGGCCGAGTTCGTGCGGGGCTGGGCGTTCACCGGCTTTCCCTGGAACCTCTTGGGAACGGCCTGGGCCTTCTCGGCCGTGTCGGTTCAGGGGGCGGCCTGGATCGGCGTGCACGGCCTTTCGCTCGTGACGGTGGTGCTGGCCTGCACGCCGCTGCTCGGGCGGCGGGCGATGGCGGGCGGGCTGGCGGCGATCGCCGGCTTCGCGGCCTTCGGCGCGGCACGGCTCTGGCCGGCGGGGCCGGACCCCCTCGCGGTGACGCTGGTGCTCGTGCAGGGCAACGTGGCGCAGGAGGCGAAGTGGCGGGAGGAAAGCCGCGTGCCGATCTTCCGCCGCTACCTTGAGTTGAGTCAGGAGGGCGTGGAAGCCGCCCTGCGCGAGCGGCCCGGAACGCGCACGGTGGTGGTCTGGCCGGAAACGGCAAGCCCCTTCCTGCTCGCCGATGACCCGGAGGCGCGGCGAATCGCGGCCACCGTGCTGCCGCCGGACGGGCTGCTGCTGGCGGGGACGGTGCGGGGTGAGTGGGGACCGGACCGGCGTCCGCTGCGGCTGTTCAACAGCCTCGTGGCCATGGGGCCGGACGGGGTGATCACCGCGACCTACGACAAGTCGCACCTTGTTCCCTTCGGGGAGTACATGCCGCTCTCGGGACTGCTGCCGATCCGGGTGATCCGCGGCGGGGTCGATTTCGGGGCGGGCGCGGGGCCGGTGGCGATGCCGCTGCCCGGCCTGCCGCCGGCCGGGCCGCTGATCTGCTACGAGGTGATCTTTCCCGGCGCGGTGGTCGGCGCGGAGCGGCCGGGCTGGCTGCTGAACGTCACCAACGATGCCTGGTTCGGGGTTTCGGCCGGGCCGCACCAGCACCTGGCAACAGCACGTTTGCGTGCGGTGGAGGAGGGGCTTCCTCTCGCGAGGGCTGCCCAGACCGGCATCTCTGCAACCTTCGATTCGCGGGGGCGGGAGGTGGCGCGGCTCGGGCTGGGGGAAACGGGCTTCGTTCTCTCGCCACTGCCTGAAGCCGGGGAGGCCACGCCCTTCGCGCGGCTGGGACTTTGGATTCCGGGGGTTATGGCGGCGCTCGCGCTTCTGGCGGGTTGGCTCGGCAGCGGAATCCGACGCAACGATTCCGGCGGTCAGGTCGTTCTTCCGACCGTGCAGGTGCTGCCGACCTCGTCGCAATAATTGGAATTCTCGAAAGAGTTGACAATCCGTTAGCGTCTGGGCAAAGTCGTTTCGAACATTGCAGGGTTCTATGACGGCAACGGGCATTCCGTTCGCCGACCAAGGTGTGCAAGACGCGCGCCGCCCCCTGGTCTGGATGGGATAAAGGAGTGGCGCGGATGGCGGGTGAGGATACGCTTGATCGATCTGAGAAAGCCGAGCACCGCCCGAGCCCCATCGACGTGCATGTGGGAAGCCGCGTGCGGTTGCGGCGCACCCTTCTGGGCATGAGTCAGGAGAAGCTGGGCGAAGCGCTCGGCCTCACCTTTCAGCAGGTCCAGAAGTACGAGCGCGGGGTGAACCGGATCGGAGCCAGCCGGCTTTTCGACCTGGGGCGGGTGCTGGACGTGCCGATCGGCTTCTTCTTCGACGACATGCCCGACAGCATGAGCGGGGTGACCAGCGGCATCCGCTCGCGCCTGGCGGGCTTCGCGGAAAGCCAGGAGGGATTCGAGGACGACACCATGCACCGGCGGGAAACGCTGGAGCTGGTGCGGGCCTATTACCGGATCACCGAGCCGGGCGTGCGCAAGCGGGTCTTCGACCTGATCAAGAGCCTCGCGCCGACCGAATAGGCGGGGCCGCCTTTCAGCGGTTCTGCGGATTGTCGAAGACCGGGCTGCGGTATTGGCGCAGCGCTTCGGTCAGCGCCTCGGCGAGGCTGGTCTTCTCGGGCTCGTGCAGGAAGTGGCCGATCTCGGTGGAGCGGCCGCGGGCGGCGAGGCGGAGCTCGCTGACCCGGCCCGGGCGCGGGGTAAGGGCGACGCGGGCCCAGTAGGCGTCGAACTCCACGGCGCGGCGCTGGCCCCGGCGGTCGGTCCGGTCCACCCGCAGGCGGCCATCGGCCAGGGTGATCCGCTCCCCGATGCGGTCCGACCAGCGGCGATGGGCGCGGAGAAGCCCGATGACCAGCACCACCTCCAGGCCCATGAAGCCCGCCACCGGCCAGGCGCCGAGCGACCAGAACAGCACCGTGAGCATGGCGGAGCCGGTCGCCACCAGGGCGATGATGGCGCGCAGGCCGGCTGGGGTGCCGGACTGGTGCGGCACGGTCAGGGCCTCGAAGAGGGGTGCGTCCGGGCTGGGATCCATGGCTTGCCAGCATATGGTGGCCGTTGCCGGATTTCCTCCCCGCAGCCTGCCTGGGCTATGGACGATCGCGTGAGCCGCGCCCCTTCCCCTGCCCCGATCCTCCTGAAGAAGGCAGCGAAGCCGCTGCACGGCACGGCGAGCAAGCCGCGCCGCGCGCGCCGCATGGCGGCGGCGCAGGCGGCGGGCTTCGTCCGGGCGCTGGCGGCCGCGAATCCGGCGCCCGAGCCGGAGCTGGAATACCAGGATCCCTTCACGCTGCTGGTGGCGGTGGTGCTCTCGGCGCAGACCACCGACCTCGCGGTGAACAAGGCGACGGCGACGCTCTTCGCGGCGGCGCCGGACGCGGCCTCGATGGCCGCGCTCGGGCCGGAGGGAATCGCGCCGCACATCCGCCGGATCGGGCTGTGGCAGGCCAAGGCGAAGAACGTGGCGGCCCTGGCGCGGCTCCTGATCGAGCGCCACGGGGGCGTGGTGCCGCGGGAGCGGGCGGCGCTGGAGGCGCTGCCGGGGGTGGGGCGCAAGACCGCCAACGTGGTGCTGAACGTGGCCTTCGGCGAGGATGCCATGGCGGTGGACACGCATATCTTCCGCCTGGGCAACCGCACCGGCCTCGCGCCCGGGGACACGCCGCGCGCGGTGGAGGACGGGCTGGTGCGCCGCTGCCCGCCGGAGTTGCTGCGCGACGCGCATCACTGGCTGATCCTGCACGGGCGCTACGTGTGCAAGGCACGGCGGCCAGAATGCTGGCACTGCGTGGCGCGGGAGTTCTGCAACTACCCGGACAAGGTGGCCGGCCCCACGGCTGGGTGAGGCCGGCCGCGGCTCAGTGCGGCGGGCGGTCCGGCATGCCGTGCGCCACCGCCACCGGCTCCCGGCGTCCGATGCCGAGAAGCTGGTAGAGGCCGATGGCGGCGATGGTCGCCGTGCCGATGCCGGCGATGGAAAACCCGCCCAGCGTGACCGTGAAGTTGCCGGAGCCGAGCACGAGCGCGGTGCCGACGGTGAGCAGGTTGCGCGGGTCCGAGAAGTCCACGCGGTTGTCCACCCAGAGGCGGATCATGGCGGCGGCGATGAGGCCGAAGACGATGACCGCGAGGCCCCCCAGCACCGGCCCGGGAACCGTGCGGAGCAGCGCGCCGAACTTGGGGGAAAAGCCGAGCGCGATGGCCGCCAGCGCCGCCACCACGAAGAGCAGGGTGGAGAAGACGCGGGTCACGGCCATGACCCCCATGTTCTCGACATAGGTGGTGACGCCCGTGCCGCCGCCGAAGCCGGAGACCATGGTCGCGATGCCGTCGCCCAGGAAGCCCCGGCCGATGAAGGGATCGAGGTCGCGCCCGGTCATGGCGCCGATGGCCTTGATGTGGCCGAGGTTCTCCGCGACCAGAATGAAGGCGACGGGGGCGATGAGGGCCATGGCGCCGGCCTCGAAGCTGGGCGCGCGGAAGGCGGGCATGCCGAACCAGGGTGCGCCGGCCAGTTCGGCGAAGGAGATGGGCGGCAGCAGGCCCATGACGTTGCCGACGAAAAGGTAGAGCACGTAGCCGCAGGCGATGCCCGCCAGGATCGAGATGCGGCGGATCGCCAGCGGCGCGTAGACGGCGATGCAGGCCGTGGCGAGCAGGGTGGCGAGGGCCACGAGGACGTGCGGGCCGGTGCCCTCGATGCCCTTCACCGCGACGGGGGCGAGGTTCAGGCCGATGGCGGCCCCCACCGCGCCGGTCACGGCGGGCGGCATCAGCCGCTCCACCCAGTTCGAGCCGGTGCCCATCACCAGCAGGCCGATGGCGGCGTAGAGGGCACCCGCCGCGATGATGCCGCCCAGCGCCGGGCCGATGTTGGGGTTGGGGCCCGTGCCCGCATAGCCGGTGACGGCGATCACCACGGCGATGAAGGAGAAGGAGGAGCCGAGATAGCTCGGCACCCGGCCGCCGACGAGCACGAAGAAGATCAGCGTGCCGATGCCGGAGAACAGGATGGCGAGGTTGGGATCGAAGCCCATCAGCAGCGGGCCGAGGATGGTGGAGCCGGACATGGCCACCAGGTGCTGGACGCCCAGCAGGCCGGTGGTGCCCCAGGGCAGGCGTTCATCCGGGGGGACGGTGGTGCCGCGGGCCAGGGGCCAGCGGGGAAAGAAGGACATGCCGGGGTGGTCCTTGGCTGCTCGGGACGCGGGGGGGCATTATGCGGGCCCTTCCGCCTCCCGGGCAGGCCGGGGCGGCCTCGTTCCGCCCCCGTGCGCGGCAGGGGCGGAAGGCGGCGCTGGCACGTGGCCATGGCCGCTCGGGGCGCCGGGCAGGCGAGGTCCGTCCCGCCGGCCGGAGTGCCGCGTCAGGCCGCTGCCGCGCTCGGGCCGGCCTTGATGCTCTCCCACCGTGCCGCTTCCTCGGTGGTGATCATGGGCGAGGCGAGGCAGCCGAAGCTGGCGGCGTCGGCCGCGATCCGCGCCGCGGCACCGGCGCAGCGGTCCGGCCCCACGAGGCGGAAGGAGGCGGGCGAGAGCGGACCGAAAAGCAGGGCGCGGCGCAGTTCCGGCCAGAGGTCCGCGTCCGGCTCCACGCCGGCATGTCCGGCGAAGAGCAGGGCCATGGCGTTCATCGGAACTGCCTGGGGCCCGCCGCGCCGCATGCGGCAGGCAGCGAGGCCCCCCTGCATGATGGCCGCGCCGGGCATGGGCACCACGCCCGACCAGGAATAGGCCAGCCAGCGCGCCTGCAGCTCCAGCACCGGGAAATACGGCCCCACCTGGTCGAAGAGGCCGAGGAAGGCGAGCCCGGGGAGGTCCGGATGGAAGGTGTGGTCGTGCAGGTCGATGTGCGGCCCGTCGAGGTTCAGGGCCGCCGCGATCTCCGGCGCCAGGAAGGGCAGCGAGAGGCGGTAGCCGGTGCCGAGCACCATCGCATCCGCGGTTTCCGTGCGGCCATCGGCGAAGGCGACCTGCCGGCCCGACACGCGCGCCAGCCACGGGCGGACCTGGATGCGGCCATCGGCGACGAGGTCGAGGTGGTGCTGCGACTGCGTCAGGCCCGCGGCGAAGATATCGGCGTCCGGCCGAGGCGCGCCGGCCTGCTCGGGGCTGCCGGCGCTGGACAGCACCATTCGCCGCAGCTCCTCCGCCACGGCGGCGGGTGGCATCACGGCGGCGGCACGGGCCGCGAAGCGCGTGAAGGCGACGTGGTCGGTGGGCACGCCGGCCGTCAGCTTGCGCAGGACATAGCGTTGGCGGCGCTGGGCCACCGTGACGCGCCTTGCGCCGGCCAGGGCCAGTTCCGAGGCGATCTCGAGGGCGCTGACCGAGCAGCCGGCGACAACGACCGAGCGGTCCCGGTAGGCGGCCGGGCCGGCGTAGTCGAAGCTGTGGCGCACGCCGCCATCGCCGGTGAAGGTGTCGAGGCCGCTGACCTCCGGCCAGGCCGGCGCGTTGTGCCGGCCCGTCGCGACGACGACGCGCGCGAACCTCTCGGCCCGCCGCGCCTCGCCCGCTTGCGAGCAGACGATCCAACCCCTTCCTTCCGGCGACCGGGCGAGGTGGCTGACGCGGGTTCCGGATCGGATGCGCGGCAGCAGCCGCGCTTGGGCCGCGTAGCGCCGCAGGTAGCGCAGCACCTCGTCCCGCGCCGGGAAGACGGCCGTTCCCGGCGCGTGGTCCAGGCCGGCGAAGGCGGTCATGATCCGGCTGGTGTTGGTGCGCATGCCCGGCCAGGTGCCGCTCATCGGCGAGGCTCCGTTCCATTGGCCGCCGAGGGCATCGGCGGCCTCGAACAGCACGGGCTCGAAGCCCTGGCGCGCCAGCCACGCGCCGGCGGCAAGACCCGCCGGGCCGGCGCCGATGATGGCGACCGCGCGCGGCGCCATGACGATTGGATCCCTGGTGTTCATCCCCGGCCCTCCTTCTGCCGTGACCTCGGGCCGGAGTCCTAGGGCCACTGCCGGGGCGGGCGCTTCCTAAGTCTTCCCTAACTGGCCGCCGCGCTTCCTAAGACTTTCCTATCCGACTAGCCTCGCCCCCATGCGACCTGCCCGGGGCTGCCGGATCGACGCCGATCTGGCCGCCTTCATCGAATCCCCGGTCATGATCATCCTGGGCACCGGCATCGGGAGCGTGCCGGAGATCGGGCGCGGCATGGGTGCCTCGGTCGAGGTGGACGGCGCCCTGCAGATCGTCGTCTCCGCCTGGCAGTGGCCGGGAACCGTGGCGCAGGCGCGCGCGAATGGGCGCATCGCGGCGACCTTCGCCCGGCCTGCCGACTACGTGACCTACCAGGTGAAGGGCCCGGTGGACCGCGTCGCGCCGCTGACGCCGGCCCTCGAGGCCTGCGCGGCGCGCTACGCCGCCCGCATCACGGATGTGCTGGCGGGGCTCGGCCTGCCGCCTGAGTTGACCGCGCCGTGGCGGTCCGGGCGCGACCTGGTGGCCTTGCATGTCCGCCCCGAGCGGGTCTTCGTGCAGACGCCCGGGCCCCTCGCCGGCAACCTCCTGGCGGGGTCTGGCGGGTGATGCTGTCGCTTGCCGGACTGGAACCCTGCTTCGAGGGCGTGGTGCCCTCCATCCTCTGCACCCTCGCCCCGGACGGCACGCCGAACATCTCCTATCTCTCCCATGTCCGGCGACACGGGGACGCGCAGGTCTCCGTCTCGAACCAGTTCCTTTCCAAGACCGCGGCGAACCTACGGGAGAATCCGCGCGCCGCCCTGCTGGTCGTGGATCCCGGCGACGGCGCGCAGTACCGGCTGGACCTCCTCCACCGCGGGAGCCTTGAGGCCGGGCCGGCCTTCGACCGCATGGACGCGGACCTGCGGGCCACCAGCGCGCAACTCGGCATGGCCGGCGTGATGCGGTTGCGGGCCATCGACATCTTCGACGTGCTCCACCTCCACCAAGTGGAGGGGGAGCGAACGGCCGCGGCGCCGGCGCCGCCCTCCGGACAAGGGCTCGCCCGCGCGCTCGCGGTGAGCGAGGCGCTGATGCGGGCGAACGGGCTGGGCGGCATGGTGGAGGCGGTGCTCGACGCGCTGACCGACGCCTTCGGGCACGAGGCGACGCTCCTGCTGCTGCACGAGCCGGCCCGGGGCTGCCTCGTCGCCCTTGGCAGCCGCGGCTACGGGGTGAGCGGCATCGGCGCGGAGGTGCCGCTCGGGGAAGGCCTGATCGGCCTGGCCGGCCAGGACAGGCGCCTCCTCCGCGTGAGCGATGCGAGCCGGCTGCGGCGCTACGGGGACGCCATCCTGGCCAGCTCCGAGCAGGAGGCGCGAACGCGCAGCGTCGCGCTCCCACGCCTGCCGGACGCGCTGAGCCAGCTTGCCGTGCCGCTGGAGGCGCAGGGGCGCGTGCAGGGCGTGCTCTTTCTCGAGAGCACCCGGCGGATGGCCTTCGATGCCGAGGACGGGCGCGCGCTCTCCCTGGTGGCGCGGCAGCTCGCCCTGGCAATCGCGCTGGCCGAGGCCGAGCTTGGGGAAGGCGCGGCCACCGGGCCGCAGGATCGGGCGTCATCCGCCGCGGGCCGCCCCGTGCAGGTGGTGCACCACGCGGGGGACGACAGCGTCTTCATCGGCCACGAGTACCTGGTGAAGGGAGTCGCTGGCCGGTTGCTCATGTGGATGCTCGACGCCTACCAGGCAGCCGGGCGGCGCGATTTCACGAACCGGGAGATCCGCGCCGATGGCGGGCTGCGGCTGCCGGAGCTGAAGGACAACCTGGAGACGCGCCTGCTCCTCCTGCAGCGGAGGCTCGAGGAGAAGCGCGCGCCGGTCCGGCTGCTGCGCCCGGCGCGCGGCCGCATCCGCCTTGAGGTGGAGGGCCGGCTGGTGGTGGCCTCCGACCAGGGGGGGCGCTGAGGGGCCTGTCCGGCGGCCGCGGTTCAGGGCCGCGACACGTTCAGGCCGCGCGGCGGACCGAGGGCACGCCGCGCAGCCGCCCGCCGGGGGTGCCGCCGGGGATCCGGGCCGCGATGTCGGCGGCCTCCAGCAGGCGGTTCCAGTTGATGCCGGTCTCGACCCCCATGCGGCGGAACAGCCAGGCGACGTCCTCGGTGGCGACGTTGCCGGTGGCGCCGGGGGCGAAGGGGCAGCCGCCGAGGCCGCCCGCCGCGGAGTCGAAGATGCGGACGCCGCCGGCCCAGGCGGCCGAGACGTTGGCCACCCCCATGCCGTAGGTGTCGTGCCCGTGGAAGGCGAAGCGCAGGCCCCAGGAGCGGTGGGCCTGCTCGAAGATGCGCCGCACCTGGTCGGGGGCGGCGTTGCCGGTGGTGTCGGCCAGCGCGATCTCCATGGCGGGATCGAGAGCCACGACCCGCTCGATCCAGTCCAGCGCCTCGCCGTCGGGCACCACCCCCTCGAAGGGGCAGTGAAAGACGGTGGACAGGTTGAACCGGAGCTCGAGGCCCGCCGCCTTGGCGTCGCGCACGATGGCGGCGAGGTCGGCGAAGGATTCCTCGCGCGTGCGGTTGAGGTTGGCCTTGTTGTGGCTTTCCGTGACCGACATGAAGAGGCCGAGGCGCTGGGCGCCGGACGTGGCGGCGAGGTCGAAGCCACGGCGGTTGGGCACCAGCACCGTGCATTCCAGCCCCGGCAGCTCGAGCGAGGCGCGGAGCACCTCGGCCGTGTCGGCCATCTGCGGGACCGCCTTCGGCGACACGAAGGAGCCGATCTCCATGCGCCGGATGCCGGCGTCGTAGATGGCCCGGACAAGGGCGATCTTGGTTTGCGTCGGCACGAAGGGGCCGATGGATTGCAGGCCGTCGCGCGGGGCGACGTCGCTGATGGTGGCGCGCGGGGGGGTGATCGGGGTGCTCATGGGGTGTCCTCCTGCTTCAGCAGCGAACCGAAGACGTAGTCGTTGTGGGCGCCCACCGCGGGGCCGGGCCAGCGCACCATGGCGGCGGGCGGCACGCCCTGGAAGCGGAAGGGGGCGGCGGGATGGGGCACGGTGCCGATCAGGGGGTCCTCCACCGGCAGCACCATGTCGCGCGCCTGGAAGTGGGGGTCCTCCACGCAGTCCTGCATGTCGTAGAGCCGCGAGCACGGCACCTCGACGGCCTCCAGCGCGTCCTGGGCCTCCCTGGCGGGCAGGGTGCGGGTCCAGGCGGCGATGGCCTCGTCCAGCTCGGCGGCGTTGGCGCAGCGGCCGGAATTGCTGGCCATGCGGGGGTCGTCCGCCAGGTCCTCGCGGCCGATGCGGGCCATGAGGCGGCGGAAGATCAGGTCGGAGTTGCCGGCCACCGCCAGCCACTTGCCGTCGGCGCAGGGGTAGGTGTTGGTCGGCGCCGCGCTGGGAAGGGCGGCGCCCATGGGCTGGCGGACGCGGCCGAGCATGGCGAATTCGGGCAGCATCCCCTCCATCAGGGAGAAAACGGAGGACACGAGGTCGAGGTCGATCACCGTCCCCTTCCCGTCCGGGTTCCGGTCCCGTCCCCAGCAGGCGGAAACGAGGGACAGCGCCGCGTACATGCCCGCGAGGTCGTCGCTGATGGAAACGCCGCAGCGGGGCGGGGGCAGGCCGGTCTGGCCAGGGTTGGCGGTGAGGTGGCGCAGCCCCCCCATGGCTTCCCCGATGGCGCCGAAGGCGGGCTTGTCGCGGTAGGGCCCGTCCTGGCCGTAGCCGGAAACGCGGGCGATCACGAGGCGCGGGTTCCCGGCATGCAGCGCCTCCGGCGAGAGGCCCATGCGCTCGATGGCGCCGGGGCGGAGGTTCTCCACCAGGGCATCGGCGCGGGCGAGCAGGGCGCGCAGGCGCCCCCTGCCCTCCTCCGTCTTCAGGTCCAGCGTGACGGACAGCTTGTTGCGGCCGTGGATGGAGAACCACACGGCGTGGCCGTTCACGCGCGCCCCCCAGTCGCGGTGCGGGTCGCCGCCGGGCGGCTCGACCTTGATCACCTCGGCGCCGAGGTCGGCGAGGAGGCGGGTGGCGAAGGGGGCGGCGATGTAGTGGCCGAGCTCCACCACGCGAAGGCCGGTGAGGGGCAGGCGGGGATCCTGCGGCGGGGCCTGGCCCGGCTTCTGGTCCGGCATGTCCGGCATGGGCGTTCCTTCTTCTCGGGCGCGATGTTCCCCGCCCGGGCGGCGCTGGCAAGGGGGGACGGGGGCTGCTTGACCTGCGTCAAGGTGGCGCGCGGGGCCGGCCTGTATGGGCGGGGAATGAACGCCGCCGCCCCGTCCCGCGCCCTCCTCGCCCTCGCCGAGGCCAAGGTGCCGCGCTACACGAGCTACCCCACCGCCGCCCAGTTCGGGCCGCTGGACGAGGCAACCTACCGCGGCTGGCTGCGCGACGGGATCGGGGCGAAGGACGCGCTCTCCCTCTACCTTCACGTGCCCTTCTGCCGCGATCTGTGCTGGTACTGCGCCTGCCACGCGAAGCCGACGCGCTCGGAGGCGCGGATCGACGCCCTGGCGGCGGCGCTGGAGGCGGAGGCGGACCTGCTGGCGGCGGCGCTGCCGGAGCACGGCGGGGTGTCGCACCTGCACCTGGGCGGCGGCACGCCCACCATCCTCGGCCCCGCGCGGATCCGCGCGCTGGTGATGGGCCTCAAGGCCCGCTTCGGGTTCCGGGCGGGAGCGGAGATCGCGATCGAGCTGGACCCCCGCCTCCTGGAGGAGGCGATGGTGGACACGCTGGGCGAGGTGGGCGTCACGCGCGCCAGCCTGGGCGTGCAGGACATCTCGCCCGAGGTGCAGGCGCGGATCGGCCGCCCGCAGCCGGCGGAGCTGGTTTCGGTGGCGGTGGAGCGGCTGCGGCGCGCCGGGATCGGCAGCGTGAACCTGGACCTGATGTACGGTCTGCCCGGGCAGACCACCGCGCATGTGGAGGCCAGCGCGCGCTTCGCGGCCTGGCTGGACGCCGACCGGATCGCGGTGTTCGGCTACGCGCATGTGGCCTGGATGAAGCCGAACCAGCGCGCGATCGATGCGACCACCCTGCCCGGCGCGGAGGCGCGGATGGAGCAGGCCGAGGCGGCGGGGGCGGTGCTGTCGGCCGCGGGCTACGCGGCGCTGGGGCTCGATCATTTCGCGAAACCGGCGGACCCGCTGGCGCGGGCGGCCGCCGCGGGGCGGCTCCGGCGGAACTTCCAGGGCTACACCACCGACGACGCGCCGGTGCTGCTGGGGCTCGGCCCCTCGGCGATCGGCAGCCTCCCGGGCGGAATGGCCGGGAACGTCCTGGACGAGCGGACACACGGGGATGCGGTGGCGGAGGGGCACCTGCCCGTGGCGCGCGGGGTGGCCGTGACGGCGGAGGACCGGGCCCGCGGGGCGATCATCGAGCGGCTGATGTGCGACTTCGCGCTCGACCTGCAAACGGTGGCGCCGGGGATGGAGCCGGTGGTGGCGGCGGCGCTGGAGGCCATGGCGCCGCTGGCCGGGCAGGGCCTGGTGGAGGTCTCGCCCGGGCGGGTGGTGGTGACGGAGCTGGGGCGGCGCTTCGTGCGGCAGGTGGCGGCCTGCTTCGACGCCTATCTGGCGCCCTCCGAGACGCGGCACTCGGCGGCGGTGTGAGGGATCAGTCCTCCCGGCGGGCCACGATGAGGCCCGCGAGGCTGAGCACGAGTCCGGCCAGGAAGACGGGGGCATGGGCATCGCCGGCCCAGGCGAAAAGAACGGCGAGCGCATAGCCTGTCAGCGCCTGGGCGCCGGCATAGAGGGCCGTGGCGCGGGACCAGTGGCGCGCCGTGTCCGCCCCGGTCGCGGCCCGCAGGCGGGCCAGGGCCACGGCGGAGATGCCGATGCCCGAGAAGCCGGAAAGCAGGGCGGCGATCGGCACGGCGGCGGGATGGGGCAACAGGGCGGCGGCCAGCGCCGCCACCTGAGCGGCCATCCAGAGCGGCATGGCGCGGGCGCCCAGCCGGTCCGCCGCGCGGCCGCCCGAGAGGGTGCCGAGGAGGCCGCCCAGGCCGAAGAAGGCCCAGACCAGCCCGGCGGCGGCCACCCCCATGCCGTGCCCGCGCGCCGCGAGGTCGCCCAGATAGACCATCGGCGCGGCCATGCCGGCGGCGGACAGGGTGTAGGCGAGGATCAGGGAGGCGGGGGCCCTGGTGGGACCGGTCGCGGGAGCGGCGGTGGACGGCGCGACGGGCGCTCCGGGCCAGCGCGGATGGGCGAAGGCCCAGAGGGCGGCGATGGCCAGGCCCAGGCCGGCCCAGGCCGCGGAAAGGCCGCCGGTGGAAACCAGGGCCGGCACCAGGAGCGAGGCCAGCACCACGCCCGCGCCCACGCCGGAGATGACGAGGCCCCCGGCCCGGCCGCGCCGCGCGGGCTCCGTCACGGCCTGCACGGCGGGGCCGACCAGCGCCATGGTGACGCCGCCGGCCAGCCCCGCCGCCGCCCGCCAGGCGGCGAGCCAGGGAAAGCCCCAGGGCGCGGCGGGATGCAGCGCGGAGGCAAGGAAGGACAGGGCGGCGAGCGCCATGCCGGCGTCCAGCGCCCGCCGGGTGCCGAGGCGGAGGCCGACCAGGGGGCCGAGCAGGGCGCCGGCGAGGTAGCCGGTGAAGTTGATGGCGCCCAGCGCGCCCGCCTCCCCTCCCCCGACCCATCCGCCCGCGACGAGCGCGGGAAAGAGGGGGACGTAGCCGAAGCGGGCGAGGCCGATCACGGCGCAAAGGGCCGCCGCCCCCGCGAGGGCCGGCCGCAGCGCGGGGTCGGGGGCGCGGCTCATGCCTCGGCCGGGGTGGCGAGGCCGGCGTGAAGGACCAGGGTGGCGGCGAGGCCGGGGGGCATGCGCCCGCGATGGGCGTCGGCCAGGATCAGCTCCCCTCCGTGCAGGCCGGCCACGGCGCGGACCAGGGACAACCCCAGGCCATAGCCGGGGGTCGCGCGGGCGCTGTCGGCCCGGAAGAAGCGCTCCCCGGCGCGGGCGCGGTCGGCGGGAGGAAGGCCGGTGCCTTCGTCGGCCACCGTGATGCGCAGCGTGTCCTCGGATATCATGGCCGAGAGGCGGATGCGGCCTCCGGCGGGGGAGAACTTCACGGCGTTGTCCAGCAGGTTGGCCACGGCCTGCAGCAGCAGGTCGCGGTCCCCGGTCATGGGCAGGCTGTCCGGCAGCTCCGCCTGGAGGAGGACGCCGCGGGCCTCCGCGATGGCTTCGTAAAGCTCGGCGGCGTCGGCGAGCAGCGGGGACAGGTCGAGGGTCGCGAAGGCGGCGCGGCGGGCGCCGGCCTCGGCCTCGGTGATGCGGAGCACGGCCTGGAAGATGCGGGTCATGCCGTCGAGGTCGGCCAGGCCCGTCTCGATGGCGCGGCGCATGGTCTCGGGATCGCCGTCCAGCGCTTCCTCCAGCCGGCCGCGGGCGCGGGCGACGGGGGTGCGGAGGTCGTGGGCGATGGCGTCCGACACGCCGCGGATGCCGGCCATGAGGGTGCCGATGCGGTCCAGCATGGCGTTCAGCGTGCGGCCCAGGCGGTCGAACTCGTCCTCGCGGCCGGACAAGGGAACGCGCTGGGTGAGGTCGCCCCCGGCGATGGCGGTGACGGTATCCGCGGCCGGGCGCAGGCGCGACTGCAGGGCCCGGCGCAGCAGCAGCGCGCCGATGAACGCGATGAGCCCCGCGGCGCTGGCCGCCCATCCCAGGCCGCGGGCGAGAAGCTCCCGCAGGCGCAGGCGCTCCTCCACGTCGCGGCCGACGATCAGGCGGTCGCCGTTCGGCAGGTCGGCGCGGTAGAGGCGGGCCTCGGTGAGGGCGCCCTCGCGGATCAGGGGCGCGCGGAGCCAGCGGAGCGGCTCGCCGTCCGGCGCGGGACCGTCCAGCTCGTCCGGCGTGGCCGCGAGGTTGCCGGCGATCTGGCGGCCGGCGGCGTCGGTCAGGCGGTACAGGTCCTGGGCGTCGCCGTCGCGGATGAGGCGGAAGGCGATGGCCTCCTCCACCCCCGCGCGCCCGGCCTCGCGGAAGCGCTGGGTGAGGGCCGCGACGTCGGCGCGGATGGCGGCGTCCGTCTGCCGGTCGAGGCCGCCGGCCGTGTTCCACCAGACGATGCCGGCGAAGGCCACGCCGCCGAGCAGGAACATGACGGCGAAGAAGACGGCGAAGCGGAAGCCCGCGCTGTCCACCAGGCGGGGGACGGGCGCGCGGCGGATCTGCTCGGCGACCATCGGGGGAACCTTAGGCGGCGTCCTCGGCGCGGATCATGTAGCCGGCGTTGCGGATGGTGTGGATCAGCGGCTTGTCGAAGCCGCGGTCGATCTTCTGGCGAAGCCGGGAGACGTGGACGTCGATCACGTTGGTCTGGGGGTCGAAGTGGTAGTCCCAGACCTTTTCCAGAAGCATCGTGCGGGTGACGACCTGCCCGGCGTGGCGCATCAGGTGCTCGAGCAGGCGGAACTCGCGGGGCTGCACGTCGATGCGCTTGCCCCCGCGGGTGACGGAGCGCGACAGGAGGTCCAGCTCGAGGTCGGCGACGCGGAGGCGGGTGGCCGGAACCTCGGCGGCGGGGCGGCGGCCCAGGGCCTCCACGCGGGCGAGAAGCTCGGCGAAGGCGAAGGGCTTGGTGAGGTAGTCGTCGCCGCCGGCCTTGAGGCCGCGCACGCGCTCGTCAACCGAGGACAGCGCGGTGAGAAAGAGGACGGGCGTGCGGTTCTCCTGCCCGCGCAGCGTTTCGACGAGGCGCAGGCCGTCCACGCCGCCGGGCAGCATGCGGTCGATCACCAGGAGGTCGAAGGGTTCACCGGCGGCGGCGAAGAGGCCGTCGCGGCCGTTGTCGCGGTGCTCCACGGCGTGTCCGGCCTCGGTCAGGCCCTTGCGGACAAAGCGGGCCAC
Source organism: Muricoccus vinaceus (assembly GCF_042433125.1). Lineage (NCBI taxonomy): Bacteria > Pseudomonadati > Pseudomonadota > Alphaproteobacteria > Acetobacterales > Roseomonadaceae > Muricoccus > Muricoccus vinaceus. The sequence continues at coordinate 30,884 of NZ_JBHLVZ010000013.1, forward strand.
CTCGGGGTCGTCCTCGACCAGCAGGATACGCATGGGGGTCCTTGGGGTTCGTGTGAGGGGTGGCGTGCCTGAGGGCAGAATGGCGCGGGGGCGGCCGGGTGGCCAGATGGGGCCATTCCCAACCCCCTGCCGCCAGGCGGCGCCCCCTGGTGGCCGAGGACGCGCGGCCCGTGCCCGACCACCGGCGCGGCCGGGGCTGCGCCGGCCGCCGGCCCCGGCGAGGGCGCGCATGGAGGGGTGTGACTTCGCCGGACCGGACCGGGTGCATGCCAGGCGCGGGAGGACCGCCCGGTTCGGACGGCTATTGCGGCTGCACCGCCGCCGCGGTGCCGGGCGGGCGCCGGCCGACCTGCACGTTGACGTCCTGGCCCCGGCCCTCCCGCGTCAGGGTCAGGCGCACGCTCTGGCCGGGGGTGATGCCGGCGATGCTGCGAATCAGCGCGCGGGAGGTTTCGATGCGGTCGCCGTTGAGGGCGGTCACGAGGTCGCCCTGCCGCAGGCCCGCCCGGGCGGCGGGGGAATTGCGCTCCACCCCCTGGATCTGCACGCCGCGGCGGCCGCGGGGCGCATCCGGGTTCACGTCCTGCACGGCGACGCCGAGCCAGCCGCGCTCCACCCGCCCGTCGCGGCGAAGCTGCTCGATGACGTTGCGGGCGAGGTCCGACGGGGTGGCGAAGCCGATGCCGGCGGAGGCGCCGGAGGGGGAGTAGATGGCGGTGTTGATGCCGATCACCTCGCCCGCCGTGTTGAACAGCGGGCCGCCGGAATTGCCGGGGTTGATGGCGGCGTCGGTCTGGATGAAGTCGTCGAAGGGCCCGGCGCCGATCTCGCGCCCGCGGGCGGAGACGATGCCCGTGGTGACGGTGCCGCCGAGGCCGAAGGGGTTGCCGGCGGCCATCACCCACTGGCCCACGCGCACGGGGCTGCTGCCCCAGGGCACGGCGGTGAGCGGCACGCGGGACTCGATGCGCAGAAGCGCGAGGTCGGTCAGCTCGTCCGTGCCGACGACGCGGGCGGGGTGCTCGGTGCCGTCCTGGAGCGAGACCACGACGCGGGCGGCGGAGCCGACGACGTGGTTGTTGGTCACCACGAAGCCGGACGGGTCGATGATGAAGCCCGACCCGGCGCCCTGCACCTGCTGGCGGCCGCGGCGCTCGCGGAAGTAGCGCTCGAACGGGGTGCCTCGAAGTTCGGGCGGGATCTGGGTGGTCTGCTCGCCCGTCACGGCGATGTTGACCACCGCGGGCAGCACGGCCTGGGCCAGGTCCGCGAAGTCCGGCAGCACCGTCATGCGCGGGGTGGCGGACTGGGCCTGGGCATCGAGGGGCGTGCAGCCGGGGACGATCGCGAGGGCGGCCAGGCCCATCAGCGTGGCGCGGCGCGCCACGCGGTGGGTGCTGTTGGACTCAACCGGCGGCGGGGTCACGGGGTCGGACATGCGGGGTATCGGCTCTCCGGCGGTGCGGCGGGGTTTCCCCATAGAGGGGGAACGAGGCAGGGGTGTTCAAGGCGCCGGGCGCCGCCCGTGCTGCATGCGGGGCACAGGTGGGCGCGCGGGCAACAGGTTCGGGCCGCTTTCCCGCTCAGGCGCCCTGGCCGGGGTCCTCGGGCCAGGCATGGCGGGGATAGCGGCCACGCATCTCGCGCCGCACCTCGGCCCAGCCGCCGCGCCAGAAACCGGGGAGGTCCGAGGTGACGGCGATGGGCCGGCCGGCGGGGGACAGCAGCGACACCTGGAGGGGAACGCGCCCCCCCATGAGGCGCGGCGGGTTGGCCAGGCCGAAGAGGTGCTGGGCGCGGGCCTCGATGGCCGGGACCTCGCGGTCGTAGTCGATGGCCGCCGTGCGGCTCTCCGGCAGGTCCACGCGGGCGGGGAGGTCGGCGTCCAGGCGGCGGCGGAGGTCCCAGGGGATGAGGGATTGCAGGATCGCCACCGCGTCCAGCGCGCGGAGATCGGCCAGGCGGGACCTGCCGTGCAGGTGGGGGGCCAGCCAGTCGGCGGCGGTGGCGGCCAGCGCGGCGTCGGAAACGTCGGGCCAGGGCGGGCCCTCGGTGGCATGGGCCCAGCGCAGGCGGGCGCGGAGCTGGATGGCCGGCTTGGTCCAGTCCAGGTCGCGGAAGGCCCGGGCGGCGGCGGCACGGGCCAGGGCTTCGGCCACCAGGGCGGGGTCGGCGTGGGGAAGGGTCGATTCCTCCAGCACCAGGGGGCCGAAGCGCAGGCGCCGGCGGGCGGTGACGGCGTTGGCGCGGGGGTCGAACTCGGTGACGTCCTCGCGGACGAAGCGCTCGGGGAAGCGGGACTCCAGCGTGGCGCGGTCGAGCGGCGCGGCCATGCGGATGCGGGCCTCGGTGCCCTGCAGCTCCATGGCGGCGACGGCCAGGAGCGGCGACTTGCGCAGCGGGTCGGTGGCGGCGAGGCGGGCGCCCTGGCCGGAGGACAGGCGGTAGGCGCCCTCCATGGTGCCGCGGCGGGCGGCGATGCGGTCGGGAAAGCCGGCGGCGAGAAGCGCGGCGGGATCGCCCTCGGGCTCCGTCCGCTCGGGCACGGAAAGGCGGCGGCGGTGGAGCTGGGCGGTGCGGCGGATGCGGGCCACGGCGGCGCGGTCGGCCTCCGGGTGGTCGCCGCCGCGGAGCAGGTCGAGCCGGAGGTGGAGCTCGGTGGGGGCGTCGCGGTTGCGGATGGGGTCGCGCTCCTCCAGCAGCGCGGCGAGGTCGGCGGCGAGCGCCCCCTCCCCGGGCGTGCGGGTTTCCACCATCACGCGGGCGAGGCGGGGGTGGGCGCCGAGGCGGGCCATGCGGCGGCCGGTGGCGGTGATGCGGCCTTGCTCGTCCAGCGCGTCGAGGTCGCGCAGCAGGGTGCGGGCGGCGGCCAGGGCGCCTTCCGGCGGCGGGTCCAGGAAGGAAAGGGCGCGGGGGTCGGCGCCCCATGCGGCGCAATCGAGAGCCAGGCCGGAAAGCTCGGCCTCCAGCATCTCCGGGCGGTCGGCGATGGGCAGGCCGCGGTGCAGGGCCTCGGTCCAGAGGCGGATGGCGACGCCGGGCTCGGTGCGGCCGGCGCGCCCGGCGCGCTGCTCGGCGGCGGCGCGGGAGATGCGGACGGTGGCGAGGCGGGTGAGGCCCGTCGCGGCGTCCAGGCGGGGCGCGCGGCGGAAGCCGCCATCGACGACGATGCGGACGCCGGGGACGGTGAGGCTGGTTTCCGCGATGGAGGTGGCCAGCACCACCTTGCGGCGGGTGGAGGGGTTCAGCGCCCGGTCCTGCTCGGCGGGCGGCATCTCGCCGTGGAGCGGGAGGATCTCGGCGTCGATGCCGGACAGGCGGTCGGCGGTGCGGCGGATCTCGCCCCAGCCGGGCAGAAAGGCGAGGACGTCGCCGGGATGCTCGCGCAGCGCCTCCCGGATGGCGCCGGCCATGGCCTCGGGCAGGTCGCGCGGCTCCTTGATGTCGCGCGGGCGGTGGTGGACGGCGACGGGAAAGGCGCGGCCGGCGCTCTCGATCAGGGGCGCATCCAGCAGGGTGCCGAAGCCCGCGGCGTCCAGCGTCGCGGACATGGCCAGCAGGCGGATGTCGGGGCGCAGCGCGCGCTGCATGTCGAGGCACAGCGCGAGGCCGAGATCGGTGTCGATGTGGCGCTCATGCGCCTCGTCGAACAGCACGGCGGACACGCCGGCGAGGTCCGGGTCGGATTGGAGGCGGCGGACGAGCAGGCCCTCGGTCACGACCTCGATGCGCGTGCGGTCGGAGACGGCACGGTCCAGGCGGGTGGACAGGCCGACCAGGCCGCCGGGGGCGCCCTCCCCGGCCAGGTCCGCCATGCGCCGGGCGGCGGCGCGGGCGGCGACGCGGCGGGGCTCCAGCACGAGGATCTTTCCCGTGGCCCAGGGCTCGTCCAGCAGGGTGAGCGGGACGATGGTGGTCTTCCCCGCGCCGGGGGGCGCGACGAGGACGGCGTTGGAAGGCGTGTCATCCCGCGTCCGCAGGGCGGCCAGAAGGGCGGGCAGGGCCTCGGCGACGGGGAGTTCGGGGAGGTGCATCGTGCGGCCGGTCTCGGCGGCGGGAAGCGGCTTGTCAAACGCCGGGCGCGGAATCTTCGGGGCCGGGTGTCACACCGGGTGTCGCTGCCTCGTCCTGTGGCTGACACCCCTGCAAGGAAGACCGCCATGACGCCCCGTCTGAACTACTTCGCCGCCGCTCCCAAGCTGATGCAGGCCATGATGGCGCTCGAGAAGGCCGTGGTGTCGTCCGGGCTGGAGCACGGGCTGATCGAACTGGTGAAAACGCGCGCCTCCCAGGTCAACGGCTGTGCCTTCTGCATCGACATGCACACGCAGGACGCGCGCAGGGCGGGGGAGACGGAGGCGCGGCTCTTTCTGCTGGACGCCTGGCGGGAGGCGCCGCACTACACCCCGCGCGAGCGCGCGGCGCTGGCCTGGACGGAGGCGCTGACGCTGGTCGCCGCGACCCGTGCGCCGGATGCGGACTACGATGCGCTGAAGGCCGAGTTCTCGGAGGAGGAGATCGCGAAGCTGTCGGTGCTGATCGCCACGATCAACGCCTGGAACCGCCTGGCGATCGGCTTCCGCGCCGTGCCGGCCTCGGCCGCTGCGCTTGCAGCGACCCCGGCCGCTGCAAGCGCAGCGCCTCCGGCGGAAGCGCGGGTGGCCTGAGCGTGGCGGAGGGGCGCGCGGATCCGGTGGAGCACTTCGCGCCCCTCCGCGCCGAGTTGATCGGGCTCGCCTACCGGATGACCGGTTCGCTGGCGACCGCCGAGGATATCGCGCAGGACACCTTTCTCCGCTGGAACGCGGCGGATCGCGCCGCCATCGACGTGCCGCGGGCCTGGCTGCTGAAGGCCGCGGCGCGGCTGAGCCTGGACCACCTGAAATCGGCGCGGCACCGGCGGGAGCAGTATGTCGGCCCCTGGCTGCCCGAACCGGTGCTGGACTCGGAGGAGGCGCCGCAGCAGGCCGCCCATGCGCACGCGCAGGCCGTGTCGGTGGCCTTTCTCCTGACGCTGCAACGGCTTTCGCCGGCGGAGCGCGCGGTGTTCATCCTGCACGACCTGTTCGAGACACCCTTCGCGGAGATCGCGGGGCTTCTGCGGCGGAGCGAGGCGGCCTGCCGCAAGCTGGCGACGCGCGCCCGGGCGCATCTCGGCGAGGCGGAGGCCCGCCAGCCCATCGCGGATGCCGAAGCGCGGCGGATCGCGGGCGCCTTCCTGGCAGCGACCCGCGACGGCGACGAGGGGGCGCTGCGCGGACTTCTGGCGGCCGAGGTGGTGCTGCACACGGATGGCGGCGGCATCCGGCCCGCGGCGCTCAACCTCATCGGGGGGGCGGAAAAGGTCGGACGCTTCTTCGCGGGACTGGCGCGCAAGCGGGCCGGCCCCCCTGCCCCGTTGCTGCGGATGGGCCGGGTCAACAGCATGCCCGGCTATGTCACGCTGGAGCCGGACGGCCTGCCCCAGACCACGGCGCTGGAGGTGCGGGACGGGCGGATCGCGGCGATCTACATCATGCGCAACCCGGAGAAGCTGGGCTCGGTGCGGGCGAGCGCCGCCGCATGGGCCGCACGGGCGCGCAGCGCGGTGTAGGCGGTGCGCGCCGTGCCGCGGCGCAAGGCGGGCGCGCTCAGTGGCCGTGATGGGCCGTGGGCGCGGCCCGGCGGCGCGGCCCGGGCGGCGCAGGAGTGGCGGGCACGGCGGCCGGCCGGGCCGCGCCGTGGCCGGCATGCGGGCCTTCATGCCGGTCGTCAGGCCGGCCGTTTGCGGGGGCTGCGGGCGCCGCGTGGCCCTCGTGCCCGCCATGGGACATGCCTTCCATGCCGTGGATCATGGAGGCCGGAACGGGGATGGCCGAGGCGTCGCCGGGAAAGGCGGCCACCACGCGGCGCATGAGGCCGATCTCCTGGATCTGGTCGGTGAGGATGTCCACGTTCAGCAGGCCCAGAAAGGTGTTCCGCCCGTTCGGATCGGCCTGGTAGGCGCGGGCCATGTCGAGCGCGCCCTGGTGGTGGATGGTCATGGCGCGGGCGAACTGCACGTCGCGCGCGCTGACCGGGGCGCCCGGGCGGTCCAGCGGCGAGAGCGGACCGGGGATGGGGGCCTTGCTGTAGCGGTACTGGATCGCGAGGTTCTCCACCGCCGCGGGCTGGACCGCGAGGCGGGCGAAGCCGAGGTCCAGCACCGCGGCGGGCTGGTCCAGGCTGGCTGCCACGCCGTCGAGCAGGGCGATCTCGAAGCGCTGGTTGTGGATGATGGCCACGGCCAGGTCGCGCAGCGCCGGGCTGCTGGCGGCGGGGTCGCGGAGGTATTCGTCGGACATGGTCAGGGCGCCCGCGTGGTGGGCGCGCATGCCCGTGACGTAGTCGCGGTCGGCCTTGAGGGTAGCCGGGAGGCGGTCGCGCGGCACCACGGTGTAGGTTCGCGAGAGCACGGGCTCGATGCCCTCGTCCGATCCCTCCCCCACCATGGCGGCGGCGGGATGGGCGGCGGCGAGGAGGGCGAGGGCCGTGGCCGTGGCCGTGGTCGCGAGGAAAGGCGCGAGGCTCCGCCCGGCGTGGCGGCGGGTTCGGTCCGGAATGGCTTCAGGGGTCATTGGGGCCTGTGTTCCTGCTGCCGCGAAGTCCGGCGCGGCGTTCACGGCACAAGCTGGGGTTTCCCACCGTGGGAAGGTCAAGGGGATATCCGGGAAGGCGCCACTCCGCGTCGTCACCCCTGGGCAGAGGGGGGCCGGGCGCCCACCTCCGGGGCCGCACCCGGAAAAAGGACCACCCCATGCAGATGCGCCCGCTCGGCCGGACCGGCCTGGAGATCGCCCCGCTGGTGTTCGGCGGCAACGTCTTCGGCTGGACCGCGGACGAGGCCACCAGCTTCTCCCTGCTGGACGGCTTCGTGGATGCCGGGCTGAACGCCATCGACACGGCGGACGTGTATTCGCGCTGGGCGCCCGGGCATCAGGGGGGCGAGTCCGAGGCGATCATCGGGCGCTGGCTGCGCGCCAATCCCGGCAAGCGGGAAAAGGTCCTGATCCTCACCAAGGTGGGGATGGACATGGGGGAGGACCGCAAGGGGCTGTCCCCCCGCTGGATCGAGCGGGCGGTGGAGGATTCGCTGCGCCGGCTGGGAACGGACCGGATCGACCTCTACCAGTCCCATTCCTTCGATGCCGAGACCCCGCAGGAGGAGACGCTGCGGGCCTATGACGCGCTGGTCCGGGCGGGAAAGGTGCGGGCGATCGGGTGCTCGAACTTCGATGCGGCCCAGCTTGGGGAGGCGCTGGAGGTGGCGGAGGCCAAGGGGCTGCCGCGCTACGAGAGCCTGCAGCCGGAATACAACCTGTATGACCGCGCGAGCTTCGACGGGCCGCTGCGCGACCTGGCCATGCGCGAGGGCGTGGGGGTGATCACCTATTTCAGCCTCGCCGCCGGGTTCCTGTCGGGCAAGTACCGGTCCAAGGCGGACCTGGAGGGGCGGGCGCGGGCAGTGCGCGCGGAGAAGTACCTGAACGAGCGCGGCATGCGGATCCTGGCGGCGCTGGACGAGGTGGCCGCGCGGCGCGGCGCGAAGCCGGCCGAGGTTGCGCTGGCCTGGGTGATCGCGCGGGAGGGCGTGACGGCGCCCATCGCGAGCGCGACGAGCCTGGAGCAGCTGGCGAGCCTGGTGCGGGCGGTGCACCTGCCGCTGGAGGCCGGGGACGTGGCGGCGCTGGATGCCGCGAGCGCCTGAGGCGTCGCGCAAGGGTGCGCATCGGGCGCTGCGCGGAGGCGCGCATCGGGCGTCGCGCGAAGGAGCGCATCGGGCGCTGCGCGAAGGCGCGCATCGGGCGTTGCAGGGGGCGGCGCATCGGTCCTATGCCGTGCTGATGCACGCGTTCCTCCTCTTGCTGGTGGTTTTGCTGGCCTCCCCCGCCGCGCGGGCGGCGGAGAGCGAGGCGGTGGCCTCGCCCCGCGCGCGGGTGACGCTGGTGGCGGAGGCGGCCGCGGTCGCGCCGGGGCAGCCGTTCCGGATCGCGCTGCGGCAGGTGCTGGCGCCGGGGTGGCACACCTACTGGACCAACCCCGGCGATGCCGGGGAGGCGCCCTCGCTGGAGCTGGCCCTGCCCGATGGCGGCTCGGCGGGGGCGATGGCCTTTCCGGCGCCGGCGCGCATTCCTTATGGCCCGCTGGTGAACTTCGGCTACCTGGGCGAGGCGGTGTTCCCGCTCACGGTGACGCCGCCCGCGGGGCTCGAGCCCGGGCGGCTCTACACCATCGAGGGAACGGCGCGCTGGCTGGTCTGCGCGGATCTCTGCATCCCCGAGGAAGGGACCTTCCGGCTGGACCTGCCGGTGGAGGCCGCCGCGCGGCCGGATGCGGCGGCGGCGGCGCTGTTCCGTTCGGCGGAGGCCGCGCTCCCGCGCCCCTCCCCCTTCACGGTGCAGGCGGGGTTCGAGGGTGCGCGCGGGGCCGTCGCGCTGTCGGGCCTGGGGCCGGGCGGAGTGCGGGAGGCCTTCTTCTTTCCGGACGAGGCCGGGGTGATCGACAACGCGGCGCCCCAGGTGGTCTCGCTGGCCGATGGGGCGCTGGTGATTTCGTTCCGCCGGGGCACGGGGGCGGTGCCCGGGGTGCTCTCGGGCGTGGTGGGCCTGACCGATGCGGCTGGGGTGCGCTCGTCCTACGCGGTTTCGGCGGTGCCGGGGGCGATGCCGGCGGGCGGTGCGGCCATCGGGGAAGCGGGCGGGGCGGCGCTGTGGCAGGTGGTGCTCTGGGCGGCGCTGGGCGGGCTGATCCTCAACCTCATGCCCTGCGTGTTCCCGGTGCTGGCGATGAAGGCCATGGGGCTGGCGCGGCTTTCGGGCGCGTCCCGCGGGGCGGTGCGGGCGGAGGCGCTGTTCTACGTGGCCGGGGTGGTGGCGGCGTTCCTGCTGATCGGCGGCGCCCTGGTGGCGGCGCGGATGGCCGGATCGGCGGCGGGGTGGGGATTCCAGTTCACCTCCCCGGTGTTCGTGGCGGGGCTGGCCTGGCTGATGCTGGCGGTGGGGCTGAACCTTTCGGGGGTGTTCGCCGTGGGCGGCCCCTCGACGGGCGGGCGCATGGGAAGCTTCGGCACGGGGGCGCTGGCCGTGGTGGTGGCGACGCCCTGCACGGCCCCCTTCATGGCGGCTGCCCTGGGCGCGGCGCTGGCGATGCCGCCCGCGGGGGCCATGGCGGTGTTCGCGGCGATGGGGCTGGGCATGGCGGCGCCGCACGCGCTGCTGGCGGCCGCGCCGTCCCTGGCGCGCGCGCTGCCCCGGCCGGGGGCCTGGATGGAGCGGCTGCGGCAGGTGCTGGCTTTTCCGATGTATGGGGCGGCGGCCTGGCTGGCCTGGGTGGTGTCGGTGCAGTCGGGCCCCGATGGGCTGGCCTGGGTGATGGCGGGCGCGGTTCTGGTGGGCTTCGCCGGTTGGGCCCTGGGCGCCGCGCAGGCGGCGGGGCGGCGGGCCTGGCTGGGGCGCGGGGCGGCGGGGGTGGCGGTTCTGGCCGCGCTGGCGCTGCTGCCGATGGTGCGCGCCGCGGCGGCGCCGGCGGGGATGGCGGTGGTAGCCGGCGAGGCCTGGTCGGCGGCGCGGGTGGCGGCGCTGCGGGCCGAGGGGCGCCCGGTTTTCGTAAACCTGACGGCGGCCTGGTGCATCACCTGCCGGGTGAACGAGCGTGTGGCGCTGGACACCCCGGCCACGCGCCAGGCCTTCGCCCGGGAAGGCGTGGTGGTGCTGACGGGCGACTGGACGCGGGGCGATCCCGCGATCTCCGCGCTGCTCCGCGAGCGCGGGCATGAGGGGGTGCCGCTTTACCTGTTCTATCCCGCCGGGGGCGGGGCGCCCGTGGTGCTGCCGCAGATCCTGACGGAGCGGATGGTGATCGAGGCGGTCTCGGCGGGGCGGGAGGGCGCGCGGCCGGCGGCGTGAGGGGGGTGGGCGTGACGCCGGCGCGCGGGGCGCTATGCTGGCCGTGGCCCCCCTTGGCGGAACGGTAGACGCAGGCGACTTAAAATCGCTCACCCGTTGGGGTGTGCCGGTTCGAATCCGGCAGGGGGGACCATGCTTGCGGCCCGGCCCTCCCCTGCCCTTCCATCTCAGCTCGTGGGCGAACCCGCCGACGGCACCTGGGTCGTGGCACGCACCGAGACGCGTTCCTCCGGCAGCGGGATGAACTCCTTGTCGTCGCCCGGCACGGTGCCGAAGCGCCCGGCCTTCCAGTCCGCCTTGGCCTGCTCGATCCGCTCGCGCGAGGAGGAGACGAAGTTCCAGAACAGGTGGCGCGGCCCGTCCATGGCGGCGCCGCCCAGCATCAGCAGGCGCGCGCCCTTCGGCCCGGCCGTGAGGGCGAGGCCGTCGCCGGCGCGGAACACCAGCATGCGCCCGGCCTCGAAGCGGTCCTCGCCCACCGTGACCTCGCCCTGCACCACATAGGCGCCGCGCTCCTCGTGGTCGGGCAGCGGCAGGGAGGCGCCGGGCGCGAGCACGGCATCGGCGTAGAACAGGTCGGACGGCGTCTCGACGGGGGAGCGGGCGCCCCAGCCATGGCCGGCGATCAGGCGCAGGCGGGTGCCGCCGTCCTCGATGATGGGCAGGGTGGCGGCGGGATGGTGGACAAAGGCGGGCGCCACCTCCTCCTGCGCGCGCGGAAGGGCGACCCAGGACTGGATGCCGTAGAGCGGGTTGTTGTGGGAGCGCAGCGCCTGGCCCGTGCGCTCGGAATGGGCGATGCCGCGGCCGGCGGTCATCCAGTTCACGTCGCCCGGGCGGATCGAGAGGTCCGAGCCCAGCGTGTCGCGGTGCTGGATCTCGCCCTCGAACAGGTAGGTGACGGTGGAGAGCCCGATATGCGGGTGGGGGCGCACATCGAGGCCCTTGCCGGTGAGGAACTCCCCCGGCCCCATCTGGTCGAAGAAGATGAAGGGGCCGACCATCTGGCGCTCCTTCGCGGGCAGCGCGCGGCGGACCTCGAAGCCGCCGATGTCATGGGCGCGCGGGATGATGACCTGGCCGACGGCGCCGGCCTCGGGGCATTCGGGCATGGTGCCCGCGGGATCGCTCTCGACGCTCATGGGGCATTCTCCGGAAGGGCCGCGAGCCAGTCGCGGGCAAGGGCGACGTCCATCTGGGACAGTCCGTGGCCGAGGGGAAGGTCGTGGTGCTTCACCGTGGCGCCGGCCGCCTGGAGGATCGCGGCCAGCCTCGCGCTGTTCTCGGCGGGCACGATGGGATCGCTGGCGCCGGACAGCAGCAGCACCCTGGTGCCGTCCAGCCGGGCCGCGGGCGGATCGCGGAAGGGGACCATGGCGCGCAGCAGGGCGGCGCCGCGCAGCAGGCCGGGGTGGCGCAGCAGCAGGGCGGCCGCGATGTTGGCGCCGTTGGAGAAGCCGAGCGCGACGGGGGCCGCGATGCCGTGGCGGGCCTGGGCGTCGCGGATGAAGGCGGCCAGGTCGTCGGTCCGGGCGCGCAGGTCCTCCTCGTCGAACACGCCTTCGGCCAGGCGGCGGAAGAAGCGGGGCATGCCGTTCTCCAGCACCTGCCCGCGGGGCGAAAGGAGGGCCGCGCCCGGGGCGACCAGCCGGCCGAGGCCGAGCAGGTCGTTCTCGTCGCCTCCCGTGCCGTGCAGCAGCAGGAGCGGCGGGCGGGCCGGGTCGGCCGCGGGCTCGAAGCGGTGGGCGAAGGCGGGGGCGGTGGTGCTCATCTCTGGGTTCCCTTGGCGGGCCGCATCACGGGGATGCGGCCCCTCCCTTGTTCAGGCGAGGACGGGAAGCGCGGCTTCGATGGCGGCACGGTGGCCTTCCAGGAAGCGCGGCAGCTTCAGCGCGGTGCCGAGCGCCGCCTCGGCCTCGTCCACGGCGAAGCCGGGGATGTCGGTCGCGATCTCGAACAGCACGTGGCCGGGCTCGCGGAAGTAGACGGAGCGGAAGTAGTCGCGGTTCTTCTGCTCGGTGGTGCGCAGGCCGTGATTGTCGGCGAGCTTGCGCACCATCTCCGCCTGCGCCGCGTCGTCGGCGGCGCGGAAGGCGAGGTGGTGGACGGAGCCGCGCCCCATGCGGGCCGGCAGGAAGCCGCCCACCGCCCGCAGGTCCACGATGCCGCCCAGCGCCGTGCCCTCGGCCCGGTAGCGGGTGGTGTCGCCCTCGCGCCCGGCCTCGGCGAAGCCGAACACGTCGGACAGGATGGCGCCCGTGTTCTCCGTGCGGTCGAGCATCAGGGTGACGCCGTGAAAGCCGCGGATGGCCGCCTCGGCCGGGATGCCCTCGCTTTCCCAGGCGGGCTCGCCCCCGATGCCCGGAAGGCCGACGAGGGACAGGCGCAGGCCGTCGGGGTCGCGGAAGGAAAGCACCGTCTCGCCGAAACGGGTGCTGCGCTCCAGCCCGTGGTTCACCAGGCGCTGTGTCCAGAAGCCGATGGCGGATTGCGGGATGCGGAAGGCGGTTTCCTGCAACTCGCCCGCCCCGGCGCGGCCGGGTGCCGCGTTCTCCCAGGGGAAGAAGGTCAGGATCGTGCCGGGGCTGCCCGCGGCGTCGCCGTAGTAGAAGTGGTAGGCGCCGGGGTCGTCGAAGTTGACGGTCTTCTTGACCAGCCGGAGGCCGAGCACGCGGGTGTAGAAGTCGAGGTTGCCCTGCGCGCTGCCGGCGATGGCGGTGACGTGATGGATGCCGTTCTGGGTCATGGGGGACTGAACTCCGCTGGGGAAAGCACCGGGGGGCGCTTCGTCTGGGTGCAGCAAATGGCCTTTCGCCGGTGGGAAGCCAGCCAAAACCGATTGCGCTGGTGCAATCCCATCCTTGTCGAACCGGTCATGGCATTGCGGATCGCCGGCAGCCATTCTTCGGGCCAGTTTCGCAACCCGAATGGAGTGTTCCTCCGTGATCGACACCCGCTTTGCTCCCTATGCCCTCCTCCTCCTGCGCGTCTCGCTGGGGGTGATGTTTCTTGCCCATGCCTGGCTGAAGGTTTCCGTCTTCACCATGGCGGGCTTCGCCGGCTTCCTCGGGCAGGTGGGCCTGCCCGCCGGGCTGGCCTGGCCGATCGTGCTGGCCGAGGCGATCGGGGGCGCCGCGATCCTGCTCGGCGTCTACGCCCGCGTCGTTTCCGTGGCGCTGCTGCCGGTGCTGCTGGGCGCGCTGGTGGTGCATTCCGGCAATGGCTGGGTGTTCAACGCACCCAATGGCGGCTGGGAGTACCCGGCCTTCCTGGCCGTCGCGGCGCTGGTGCAGGCCCTGGCCGGCGATGGCGCCCTGGCCCTGCGCGGGACGCCCGTGCCGGCGCCGCGGCGGGACCTCGCCGCCGTGGCCTGACGCCCCTAGAATCCTGCAACCTGCCGGCGGCACGCTTCGGTGCCGCCGGCCTCGCGTTTGGGGATACTCGTGAAGGACGCCGCCAGAACCCTTGCCTGGGACGACTTCCGCCTGATCAACGCGGTGGCGGAAACGCGCAACCTGCCGGCGGCGGCGGCGCAGCTGGGCATCGACCATTCCACTGTGTTCCGGCGCCTGCGGGCGGTGGAGGCGGTGCTGGGCACGCCCTTGTTCGAGCGACACCGCGCCGGCTACGCCCTCACCCCCGCCGGGGAGGAAGTGGCCGCCCTGGCCGCGCGGGTGGACGAGGACATCACCGCCGTGACGCGCCGGCTGGCGGGACAGGCGCCCGCACCCTCGGGCGAGCTGCGGCTGGCCACCAGCGACAGCCTGCTGTCGGACCTGCTGATGCCGATGCTGGCGCGCTTCCGGCGGGCGCATCCGGCGATCCGGCTTGATGTCGTGACGGGGAATGCCTCGCTGAACCTGTCCCGCCGCGACGCGGACGTGGCGGTGCGCGCCACCGACGACCCGCCGGACACGCTGGTGGGGCGGCGGGCGGCAGGCATCGCCTGGGCGCTCTACGGCACGGCGGTGGCTGACCCGGAGACGGCGGACTGGGTGTGCCTGGGCGACAACCTCGCAGGGCTGCGCGTGGTGCGCGCCGCGCGGGAGGCGGTTCCGGCGGAGCGGCTGGCGGCGCGCTTCGACACGGTGCTCGGGCTGGCCCACGGGGTGGCCGCCGGGATCGGCATCGGCCACCTGCCCTGCTTTCTCGGGGATTCCTGGCCAGGGCTGGTCCGGCTGGCGCCGCCCCAGCCGGAATATGCCAGCGGCTTGTGGCTGCTGACCCATCCGGACCTCCGGCACACGCCCCGTGTGCGGGCGCTGCTGGATTTCCTGGCCGGGGAGATCGCGGAAGCGAGGCCGCTGATCGAGGGGCTCAGCCCGGGTGCCTAGTGCGGGGTGCCTGGTCCGGGGTGCTTAGTCCTCGGGCCGCATGAGCGGCACGCGCACCAGGGCGTCGTGGTGCGACAGGAGGCGGTCCAGCAGGGCGGAAAGAGCCCCGGCCTCCTCGGGGGAAAGGGGCGCGAGCAGGCGGCGGCGGGCGCGCTCGGTGGCGGGCGCGATGGCCTCCAGCAGGCGGGCGCCCTCCTCCGTCAGGCTCAGCACGCGGCGGCGGCCGTCTGTGGCGTGGCGGCTCCGGCGGAGCAGGCCGCGCGTTTCCAGCAGGCCCACCACCATGCCCGTGGTGGAGCGGTCGAGGCCGAGAGCCTGGGCGACGCCCACCTGATCCAGCCCGGGGCGCCCGCGCAGGGCGGTGAGGATGCCGTACTGGGTGGAGGTGATCTCGAAGGTCCGGCACTCCTCGGCGAAGACCGAGAGCGCGATCTGGTGGGCGCGGCGCAGCTTGAAGCCGGGCCGCGCGTAGATGGCGTCCAGCGCGGAGGGAGCGGCGTTGCCCGCGGCAGCATCAGCGCCGGGGGCAGCAGCAGCGCCCGGAGCCGCAATAGCGCCTGTGGCAGCCATCTCTGGCGCGGGGCGATGCTTGAGATCCTGTTCGTTCAGCGCTCGGGTTCCTGGGGGCACGGCAATGGGTTCGCAGGAAACGCGGCCGAATGCCAGGGGGATCGCGCAAACTCATCAGCCGTCTGACGATCTTGACCGCAGCAGGAGCTTGTGAAAGCTTCGCCCGCCCCGGTTTCCCTGCCGGGCCAGCAAGAACGAAGCACCGGAAACGCCATGCCAGACAATCAGGACAGCACGCAGGTCGTCATCGTCGGCGGCGGGCCGGTGGGAACGGGGCTGGCGATCGAGCTGGCGCTGCGTGGCGTGCGCTCGATCCTGGTGGAGCGGTATCCCTCCCCGCAGCCCATCCCCAAGGGGCAGAACCTGACGCAGCGGACCATGGAGCACTTCCATTTCTGGGGCGCGGAGCCGGCGCTGCGGGCCGCGCGGACCATTCCCCCGGAATACGGCATGGGTGGGCTGACGGCCTATGGCACGCTGCTGGGCGACTACCAGCACGACTGGCTGAAGCGGGAGCTGGTGCAGCAGTTCTACTTCAAGGGCAACGAGCGCCTGCCGCAATACGCGACCGAGGCGGTGCTGCGCGCGCGGGCGGCGGAACTGCCGGAGATCACCACGCTGTATGGCTGGACCGCCGAAGGCGTGGAGCAGGACGCGGAGGGCGTCACCGTCACCGTCGCCGAGCGCAAGGGCGGCGGGCGGCGGGTGCTGCGCGCGGCCTATGCCGTGGGATGCGACGGCAGCAAGTCCACCGTGCGGGAGGCGGCGGACATCACGCAGACGCGGTCCGACCACGACCGGCTGATGGTGCTGCTGGTGTTCCGCTCCACGGGGCTGCACGAGCTGCTCAAGCGCTATCCCGGCAAGTCCTTCTACAACGTGCTGCACCCTGACCTGGAGGGCTACTGGCAGTTCTTCGGGCGGGTGGACCTCGGCACCACCTGGTTCTTCCACGCGCCGGTGCCGGCGGGCACCACGAAGGACAGCATGGACTTCACCGCCCTGCTGCATCGCGCGGCCGGCGCGGAATTCGACGTGGCCTTCGAGCATATCGGCTTCTGGGACCTGCGCTTCGCCATCGCGGACCAGTACCGGCGCGGCCGCCTGTTCGTGGCGGGCGACGCCGCGCACAGCCACCCGCCCTATGGCGGCTACGGCATCAACACGGGGCTGGAGGACGCCGTGAACCTGGGCTGGAAGCTGGCGGCCAGCTTCGGGGGCTGGGCGCCGCCGGGGCTGCTCGATACCTACGACGCGGAGCGGCGGCCGGTCTTCGCCTCCACGGCCGGGGACTTCATCGAGAGGTCGATCCACGTGGACCGCGACTTCCTGGCGGAGCACGACCCGCTGCGCGACCGCGCGGCGTTCGAGGCGGGCTGGGCGGCACGGACCTCCGGCGCGGCCACGGAGGTCGCGTCCTTCGAGCCGAACTACGAGGGCTCACCGATCGTGCTGGGGCCGGCGGGCAAGCCGGGCGCGGTGGGGTCGCACAGCCTCGCGGCACGCCCGGGGCATCACCTGGCGCCGCAGCCGGTGGCGTCGGGGGAGAATGTTTACGAGGCGCTGGGCCTGGGCTTCGCGCTGCTGGCCGCGGAGCCGGACGGCCCGGTCGCGCGGCAGTTCCGCGCGGCGGCGGAGGAGATGCGCCTGCCGCTGGACGTGATCGCGCTGGGGGACAAGGCGCGGGAGAATTACGCGGCGGCGAACGTGCTGGTGCGGCCCGACCAGTTCGTGGCCTGGGCGGGCGATGCGGCGGATGCGCAGGCGGTGCTCGAACGGGCCCGAGGGGGGTGAACCGGGCGGGTGAGGGTCACGGGGGAGGCACGCCTCCCCCGGCCCCTGCCTTCAGCTCGCCTTGAGCCCGAGGCGGCGGATCATGGCGCCGTCCTCCTCGTACTGCGCCCGCGCGGCGGCGGTGTAGTCGGCGCTGCCGAGGAAGGCGGGAGACATGTCGTAGCGTTCCAGCACCGCGACATGGGCGGGGTCCTGGGCGGCCTCGCGGAAGGCTTCCTCCAGGGCACGGACGATCGCGGGGTCCATGCCGGCCGGGCCGCCGATGCCGTAGGGCGAGGTCGAGACGATGTCGAGGCCGAGTTCCTTCAGCGTCGGCGCGTCGGGGAAGCGCTTCGCGCGCTCGGGCCCCCAGGTGCAGAGCAGGCGGAGCTGTCCTGCGGCGACGAGTTCCGACCAGCCGCTGGTTTCGGCGGAAACCTGGGTGTTGCCCGACAGGGTGGATTGCAGGTTCTCCGCCGCGCCGCGATAGGGAACCTGCACCCACTCGATGCCCTCCTTGGCCGCCACCTGCTCCATGGTGATGTGGAGCGAGGTGCCGGAGCCCGGGGTGCCGTAATTGATCTTGCCGGGGTTCGCCTTCGCGTAGGCGATCAGCTCCCGGAAGGTCTGCCAGGGGGCGTCCGCCTTCACCACCACGCCGAAGAGGTAGCCTGTGATCTGGGCGATATAGGTGAAGTCCTTCATCGGGTCGAAGGGCGGGCGCGGCACCATCTGCGGGTAGCGGAACACCGAGATGGGGATCTGCGACAGCGTGTAGCCGTCCGGCCGCGTGTTTCCCGCGAGAAGCTGGGCGCCGAGGATGCCGCCCGCGCCCGCGCGGTTTTCCACCACCACGGGCTGGCCGAGGCGGCGGGAGGCGGCGTCGGCCAGGGCGCGCATCAGGATGTCGGTGGAGCCGCCGGGCCCCCAGGGCACGATCAGGCGGATCGGGCGGTCGGGGAAGCGGCCCTGGGCGAGGGCCGGGCGCGCGAGGGCCGCGACGCCAGCGCCGAGCGCGAGCGCACCTCGCCGTCCGGTGGGGCGGCCGATGGTGGGGGTGAACATGGGTCGTCTCCTCGTCAGGCCATTCGGCCCATCGTCCTGCGTCAGATCTCTTCGACCAGCCCACCGGCCTCGGCCACCTCGCGCAGGTGGTGGTCGGTGTCCCCGAACAGGGATTCGGCGGCGGTCAGGCGCTTGAAGTAGTGGCCGGCCTTGTATTCCCAGGTCATGGCGATGCCGCCATGGAGCTGCACCGCTTCCTGCCCGACGAGGCGGGCGGAGCGGTTCACCTGGGCCTTGGCGGCGGCCATGGCGGGGCGACGCTCGCGCGCCTCCGGCTCCTCCGCCATCATGGCGGCGAAGATCGCCATGGAGCGTGCCTGCTCCACCGCCACCAGCATGTCCGCCGCGCGGTGCTGCAAGGCCTGGAACGAGCCGATGGTGACGCCGAACTGCTGGCGCTGCTTGAGGTAGTCCACGGTCATGCGGTGGAGTTCCTCCATGCCGCCGAGGCTGTCGGCGCAGAGGGCGGCGAGCGCCACATCCACCACGTGGCCGGCGAGCGGCAGGCCGCGGTCCATCTCGCCCAGCACGCGCTCGGCCGGCACGCGCACGCCGTCGAAGGCGATCTCGGCCACGCGGGTGCCGTCCTGCGCGGGCATGCCGTGGCGGGAGACGCCCTCCGCGTTCGCGTCCACCAGGAACAGGGTGACGCCGTCATGGTCGCGGCGGTTGCCGGCGGTGCGGGCGGTGACCACCAGCAGCCCGGCCTCGTCGCCGCCGAGCACCACGCCCTTGCGGCCGTCGATCACGAAGTCCCCGCCGTCGCGGCGCGCGGTGGTGGCGACGTCGTAGAGGTCGAAGCGGGATTGGCGCTCGAGCTGGGCGAAGGCCATCTTGAGCGAGCCATCGGCGACCTGCGGGATGAACTCCGCGCGCTGCGCCTCCGTGCCGCCGAGCCGGAGGAAGCCGCCGCCCAGCACCACCGTGGAGAGGTAGGGTGCGGTGATCAGGGCGCGGCCGATCGCCTCCATGACGATCATGGTTTCCACCGGGCCGCCGCCGATGCCGCCGTCCTCCTCGGAGAAGGGGAGCGCGAGAAGGCCGAGCTCGGCGAAGCCGTTCCACAGCGCCTCCCCCTCTCCCGCCGCCATGGCGTGGGCGGGGTCGCGCGCGTTGTCGGCGGCGAAGCGGTCGATGCTTTCCTTGAGGAGCCGCTGCTCCTCCGTCAGGTCGAAGTCCACGCGCGGTTTCCCTTCAGAGACCCAGGAAGGCCTTGGCGATGATGTTGCGCTGGATCTCGTTCGAGCCGCCGTAGATCGAGACCTTGCGGTAGTTGAAGTAGAGCGGCGCCGCGGCATCGGCCCAGTCCGGCGAGACGGCGGGCTCGTTCCAGCCTTCCGGCCGGTCGTGCTCGGGCGCGGGCAGGGCGTAGGGGCCGGCGACCTCCAACAGGAGCTCCGTGGTGGCCTGCTGCAGCTCGGAGCCCTTGATCTTGAGGATCGAGGAGGCGGGATCGGGCTTGTCGGCGTCGCGGTGGCGCTGGTTGGCGACGACCCGCATCTGGGTGATCTCCAGCGCCTTCAGCCCCACCTCGATCTCGGCGACGCGGCGGCGGAAGTCGGTGTCGTCCCAAAGCGTGCGGCCGCCGGCCTCGGTCTCGCGCGAAAGGCGCTTGGCGCGGGCGAGGCGCTGCTTGGACAGGCCGATGCGCGCGATGCCCGTGCGCTCGTTGGCGAGAAGGAACTTGGCGTAGTCCCAGCCGCGGTTCTCCTCGCCCACCAGGTTCTCGGCGGGAACCTCCACCTCATCGAAGAAGACCTCGTTCACCTCGTGCGCGCCGTCGATGGTGATGACGGGGCGCACCGTGATGCCCGGCGTCTTCATGTCGATCAGCAGGAAGGAGATGCCGCGCTGCTTCTTCGCCTCCCTGTCCGTGCGGACGAGGCAGAAGATCCAGTCGGCGTGCTGGCCGAGCGTGGTCCAGGCCTTCTGGCCGGACACGACGTAGTTGCCGTTGCGCTTCTCCGCGGTGGTGCGCAGCGAGGCGAGGTCCGATCCCGCGCCGGGCTCGGAGAAGCCCTGGCACCACCAGATGTCGAGGTTGGCGGTGGCGGGCAGGAACTTCTGCTTCTGCTCCTCCGAGCCGAAGGCCGCGATGACCGGGCCGACCATGAAGACGTTGAACTGCAGCGGCAGGGGAACGGCGGCGCGCTGCATTTCCTCGGTGAAGATGTAGCGCTGCACGGGCGACCATTCCTTGCCGCCCCAGGCCACCGGCCAGTTGGGGGTGGCCAGCCCCGCCGCGTTCAGGATGCGCTGCGACGTGACGATGTCGTCCCGGTGCAGGTGGCGGCCCTCGGCCACCTTGCGGCGGATCTCGGCGGGCACCTTCTCGCGGAAGAAGCGACGGAGGTCGTCGCGGAAGGCGATCTCCTCGGGGGTGAAGCGCAGGTCCATCGGGGGCTCTCCTTACGCGATCTCGATCAGGCCGGCGGCGCCCTGGCCGCCCGCGACGCACATGGTCACAACGGCAAAGCGCACCCCGCGGCGGCGGCCCTCGATCAGGGCGTGGCCGACGAGGCGCGCGCCGCTCATGCCGAAGGGGTGGCCGATGGAAATGGCACCGCCGTTGACGTTGACCAGCTCCGGGTCGATCCCGAGCTTGTCGCGGCAGTAGATGGACTGGGAGGCGAAGGCCTCGTTCAGCTCCCACAGCCCGATGTCCTCGACCTTCAGGCCGTGGCGGGCGAGCAGGCGCGGCACGGCGAAGACCGGGCCGATGCCCATCTCCTCCGGCTCGCAGCCGGCCACCGCGAGGCCGCGGAAGATGCCGAGCGGCGAGAGGCCGCGGCGGGCGGCCTCGTCGGAGGACATCAGCACGCTGGCGCTGGCGCCGTCCGAGAGCTGGCTGGCGTTGCCGGCGGTGACGTACTTCCCTTCCTTCACCGGCTTGAGCTTGGACAGGCCCTCGATGGAGGTGTCGGGGCGGTTGCCCTCGTCCTTGTCGAGGGTGATCTCCTGCTGGCGTATCTGGCCGGTGGCCTTGTCCGTCACGTTCATGGTGGCGGTGATCGGCACGATCTCGCCGTCGAAGCGGCGGGCCTGCTGGGCGCTGGCGGTGCGGCGCTGGCTTTCCAGCGCGAACTCGTCCTGCGCCTCGCGGGAGATGCCGTAGCGCTCGGCCACGAGGTCCGCCGTGTCGATCATGGTGTCGTAGATGGAGGGCTTGTTCGCCTCCAGCCAGGCGTTGCGGTAGTGGTTGCGGTTCACCGTGGGCTGCACGAGGGAGATGGATTCCACGCCGCCCGCGACGGCGACGGGCACCTTGTCCACGATGATGCGCTTGGCGGCGGCGCCGATGGCCTCCAGCCCCGAGGCGCAGAAGCGGCTGACGGTGAGGCCGGCGGAGGTGACGGGAATGCCGGCGCGCAGCGCCGAATGGCGGGCGACGTTGCCGCCCGTCGCGCCCTCCGGGTAGCCGCAGCCCATGATCACCTCCTCCACCGCCTCCGGCTCCAGCTTCGCGCGGGACAGGGCGGCGCCGATGGCGTGGGCACCCATGTCGGCGCCGTGGGTGGCGTTCAGCGCGCCGCGATGGGCGCGGCCGATCGGGGTGCGGGCGGTGGAGACGATCACGGCGTCGGTCATGCGGGGGGGCTTTCTCTGGGAGGGGCGTTCCGGGCCATTTCCTCGGCGGCCAGGGCGCTTGCCAGCAGCTTGCCGGCGGGGGAGCGGGGAAGTTCGGTGCGGAGTTCCAGGGCAGCCGGCATCTCGTGGCGGCCCAGGCGGTCGCGGAGGAAATCCCGGAGCGCATCGAGCGTCAGCTCGGGCGCGCCGGGGCGGAGCGTGACGAAAGCCTTGGCGGACTGGCCGCGGTAGCTGTCGGGGATGCCGATCACCACCACCTCGTGGACGTCGGGGTGCTCGTAGATCGCGCCCTCGATGGCCGCCGGATACACGTTGAAGCCGCCGGAGATGATCATGTTCTTCCGGCGGTCCATGAGAAAGAACATGCCGTCCGGCTCCATGCGGCCGATGTCGCCGGTGAGGAACCAGCCGTCGCGAAAGGCGGCGGCGGTTTCGGCGGGCTGGTTCCAGTATCCGGCGAAGACGTTGGGGCCGCGGATGGCGATCTCCCCGGCCTCGCCCGGCGGAAGCGGGCGGGCGGGGTCGTCCAGCGCCACGATCCGCATGTCCACGCCCGGAAGCGGCACGCCGATGATGCCGGGGCGCAGCGTGGCCGCCACGGGCACGCGGGTGCCGGCGGGGGAGGTCTCGGTCATGCCCCAGCCGATGTGCAGGCGCTGGCCGAGCAGGGCCTCCACCCTGGCGCCGACCTCGAAGGGCAGCGGCGCGCCGCCGGAGATGCAGGCGCGGAGGGATGAGAAATCCGTCCCGGGCGCGTCCGGGTGCTTGAGGAGGGCGATCCACATGGTGGGCACGCCCGGCATGACCGTGACGCGCCGCGCCTGGAGGTCGCGCAGCGCCGTTTCGGCGTCGAAGCGGGGGCGCAGCAGGATCTCGTTGCCGCAGGCGAGGTGGCGCAGGAGGACGCTGGACAGGGCGTAGATGTGGAACAGGGGCAGCACGCCCATGACGCGCTGCTCGCCCTCGGCCAGCACGCCGCCATCCTGCCAGTGGCGGTAGATGTCCACGGTGGCCGTCAGGTTGGCGTGGGTGAGCATGGCCCCTTTCGGCAGGCCGGTGGTGCCGCCGGTGTACTGCAGCAGGGCGATGTCGTCGGGCGAGACCTCCGGCAGGCGCGCCGGGGGGAGCCCGGCGCCGAGGGTGGAGAGAAGAAGGGCGCGGGGGTCACCCTCCCCTGCTTCGCCTCCCCAGGCCGCGTCCTCGCCCAGCAACACGCGGTCGGCGATGCCGGACTCCAGCAGTTCGAGCGCCGTGGGCAGCATGCCCGGCAGGTCCGTGGTGATCACGGTGCGGGCGCCGCTGTCCGTCATCTTGTGGTGCAGCACCCGGCGGGCATCGAGCGGGCTGAGATGGACCACGCGGGCGCCGAGCCTGGCCAGCGCCAGGAAGCAGACGGGGTGCCAGGGCGTGTTGGGCAGCAGCAGCGCCACGGGCAGGCCGGGGGTGATCCCGAGGTGCTGGAGGCCGGCCGCCAGCCGGTCCACGGCGGCGTCGAGGGTGGCGTAGCTGGTCTGCCGGCCGCGGTATTCCAGCGCCGGCCGCGCGGACCAGCGGGCCACGGCCCCGTCCAGCAGGGCGCCGAGCGTGCCGGGCCGGATCGGCGCGTCCCACCGGCAGCCCGGCGGATAGGCCGCGAGCCAGGGGCGCAGGCGCGCCGCCTCAGCCATTCATGTCCAGGGCCGCCGTCACGGGCTGCATGGTCGCGTTCCTCTCTGGCCTTGTCTCATATTCCGCATTGCGGAAATATGTTCTGCCGTTCCCGGGCTTGGTATCGGAGAGGGGTGCGCGCGGTCAAGCGCGGAGGGGAGCGGGATGCGAAAGCGTGCGGTGGCGGAAGCGGGAGAGGAGGCCGGGGGCGAGGACCGGCAGTTCGTGGCGGCCATCGCCCGCGGCTTCGACATCCTGCACGCCTTCCGGGCCGAGGACCCGATGCTCGGCAACCAGGAGCTGGCCGAGCGCACGGGGCTGCCGCGCGCCACGGTGTCACGCCTGACGCACACGCTGACGCGGCTGGGCTACCTCACCTACCTGCCGCGCTTCGCGAAGTACCAGCTCGGAATGGGGGCGGTGCCGCTGGGGCAGCTGGCGCTGGCGAACATGGGCATCCGGCGGATCGCGGCGCCGCTGATGCGGGCGCTGTCGGAGGAAACCAACGCCTCCACCTCGCTGGGCAGGCGGGACGGGCTGATGATGCTCTACGTGGAGCACGTCTCTCCGCGCACGGCGGTGGCCCTGCAGCTGGAGGTGGGATCGCGCCTGCCGCTGGCGCTGACGGCCATGGGGCGGGCCTGGTACGCGCGGTCGGACCCGGCGGCGCGGGCGGCGGTGGACCGGGAGATCGCGCTCCGGCAGCCGGCGGAATGGCCGGCGATCCGGGCGGGGCTGCTCGATGCCGTGGCGATGGGGGAAAGCCTGGGCTTCACCGCCTCGCTCGGGGACTGGAACCCGACGGTGCACGCGGCGGGGGCGGCCATCGCCCTGCCCGGCGGGGAGATCGTGGCGCTGAACTGCGGGGCGCCGGCCTTCATGCTGGGGCGGGAGCAGGTGCTGGGCGAGATCGGGCCGCGGCTGGCGGCGGTGGCGCGGCGGATCGAGGCGATGGCCCAGGGCACCGGGCCCGCCCCGAATTCCGGAGCCAGTCAGCGGCCGTAGATGCGGTCCAGCACGGCGGCAACGGTGGCGAGTTCCCCCGCGGCGGGATCGAAGCGGACGCCGGCGGCGAGGCGGGCGGCCCAGTCGGCGGCGGCGCGGCCGCCCCAGTCGTCCGGCGGGGTGGCCAGGGTTTCGCGGGCGGTGCCGCGGAAGCGCTCGGCGGTGAAGTCGAAGAAGGAGCCGCCCTGGTTGCGCATCGCGGCGCCGCCGGTGGTGCCGTGGAAGGCGGCCTCGATCACGGCGTCCTGCCCGGCATGGAGGTTCCAGGAGCAGGCGAGGCGCACCACGGCGCCGCTGCCGAGGGTGAGGGTCGCGACGGCGAAGTCCTCCACGCGGTCGGTGCGCCCGGCCAGCGGCTCGCCGCCCGCGAAGAGGGCGCCGGTGGCGCCGGTGACCTCCGGGAAGTCCAGCACCCAGAGGGCGAGGTCCACGAGGTGGACGCCGAGGTCCATGACGCAGCCGCCGCCCGAGAGGGCGGGGTCGCGGAACCATGGCTTGTCCGGGCCGTAGGCGTTGTGGAAGACCAGGTCCACGGCATAGGGGCGGCCGATCTCGCCGCTCCGCACGAGCTCCCGGATGCGGCGCATCGCCTCGGTGTGGCGATAGGAGAGATCGACGGAGAGGAGGCGGTCGGCGCGGCGGGCGGCGTCCACGACGGCACGCGTTTCCTCCGCGCTGCGGCCGAGCGGCTTCTGGCAGAAGACGGCGGCGCCGGCCTCCAGTGCCTGGATGGACTGGGCGGCGTGCAGCGCGCTGGGGGTGGCGATGACGATGCCGTCCGGGCGCAGGGCGAGCAGGTCGTCGATGCCGACCACCACGCGCGCCTCGGGGGCGAGCTTCGCGGCCTCGGCGGCCATCTCCGGTGAGGGATCGGCGATGCCGACGGCCTCGGCCGCGCCGGAGGCGAGGATCGCGGCCATGCGGTGGCGCCCGATCCAGCCGGTGCCCAGGAAGCCGAGGCGCGTGCGGGTCCCGGAAAGCATCAAGAAAAGCGCACCAGGGCCTTCAGGAAGCCGTCCGGGCGGTCGCGCGTGGCGTCGAGGGCGGTGCCGAGCTCGTCCAGCCCGTAGGCGTGGGTGAAGAGGGGCGCGGGGTCCAGCCGGCCCGTGGCGATGGCCTCCACGGCCTCGCGGATGCCCTGGACATAGATCTTCGGGTCGCGCTCATGGGCGTTGATCACGTCGATGCCGCGCCAGTTCCACAGCCACATGTTCACCTGGCGCGGGCCGTCCTGGTGGTATCCGGCGACGACGAGGCGGCCGCGCTCGCGCGTGAGTTCGCCCGCGAGGTCGAGCGGCCATTGCTTGCCGACGGCCTCGATCACCACGTCGCAGAAGGTGCCGGATGTCAGCGCCTTCACCCGCTCGATGATGGCGTGGTGGTCCTCCATCGGGATGGTCTCGGCGGCGCCCATGGAACGTGCGAGGTCCAGCGAGAAGGGGCGGCGGGAGATGGCGATGACGCGGGCGCCGGCATCGGTGGCCAGCCGCGTCAGGATGGCGCCGAGGAAGCCGATGCCGAGGATGGCGACGGTGTTGCCCGCCACGATGCCGCTGCGGCGGAAAATGTTCATGGCGCAGCCCAGCGGCTCGCCCGGGAAGGGCTGGCCCGCGAGCGATGCCGGCAGGGGGACCACGTTGGCGGCGTCGGCGATGTCGTATTCGGCGTAGCCGCGATAGGTGAGCGCGGCCACGCGATCGCCGGGGGACAGGCCATCCACCCCCTCCCCCACCGCGTCCACCACGCCCCAGGCCTCGTGGCCGAGGTCGCCGGGCTCGGTGGGAAAGCGCATCCAGTCCGGGCCGGACCACGGCGTGAGGTTGGAGGCGCAGACGCCGCAGCCCTCCAGCCGCAGGCGGACCTGCCCGGGGCCGGGCTCTGGGCGGGGAACGTCCCGGACGGTGAACTGGCCGGGGGCGGTGAGGACGGCTGCGCGCATCTGGTGTGTCATGGAGAAGAGCGGCCGTTCACGCCGCCACGGTGGCGTGCGCCGGCGCGTAGCGTCGCACCATGCTCGCGCAGAACTCCGCGAACTCGGCCGGCACCTGGGGTGGGCTGCTGTGGTGGGGGGCAAGGCCGCGGTGTTCGGGGGTGAAGCAGAAGGTGACGGTGACGTCGAAATCGGCCAGCGCCTCCATCTGGCGGTCGAACCAGTCGAGCGCGTTGGGGCGGAAGCTGTCGGCCCAGGACAGGCCGGTGCGGAGGTGGCGCACGCCGAGCCGCTTCATCCAGGCCACGGCGTCGTGCAGCCGGTGGTCCTCGAAGTGGAACCACTGGCAGAGGCCCATCTCCGGCGCGTGCTTGCCGAAGTGCTCGATCGAGGGCTTTGGCGAGCCGTCCTCGCGCAGCAGGCCCATGTAGAAGTGGCGGTAGTAGGAGGAGCCCTCGGCCTCGCGGTGGCGGGTGGTGGCGCCCCAGGCCTGCGGCAGGTCGTAGAGCGAATACCAGTGGATGCGCGGCGCCTTGCCGATCAGGAGTTCCGCGGTGCGGTTGAGGCCCCAGACCTGCACCTCCTCGGCGCCGAAGGTGGAGATGCCGACCTCGCTCACCCAGACGGGCTTGTCGGTCACCGCCCGGATCTCGTCGATCTTGGCCGGCCACTCGTCGATCTTCCAGAGGTTCCAGTCGAGCGGGAAGCCGTGCACGGCGACGATGTCGATCTCGTCCATCGCGCCACGCTCCTGCATGTTCACGATGAAGGCGGGATCGATGGGGGAGATGCCACCAAGCACCCGCGGCAGGTTCGGGTTGGCCTCGCGGATGGCGCGGCCGGCGAGGCGGGCGGTTTCCGCGAAGATGGCCCAGCCCGGATCGAGCTCGGGGTCCCAGTGGGACTTGTTGTTGGGCTCGTTCCAGATCATCGCGGCTTCGATCACGCGCGGCTCTCCTTCTTCACCGGTCCGGGCGCGGGATAGACGGCGCCGGCGCCCCAGGGAAGCTCCGCGCGCCGGCAGAGATAGACCTCCTGCTCGGGATGCTCGAGGATTGCGAAGCCAGCGGAGCGGAGCATGGCCTCCGACGCGGCCGCGTTCGGCACCCACCAGTTGGAGGGGTCGTTGGAGTAGCGCTTCTCGATGAAGTGCAGCCTGGGCCAGGCCGGATCGTCGAAGATCGCGGTTTCGGCGAAGGGGTAGTCGGGCTCGGGCGTCATCGCCTCGGTCGCGCCGCGCTGCATGGACTGGAACAGCAGCAGGTCGTCCGCGACGTGCTCGTGGATCAGGTCAAGCGCGAGCAGCGGGTGGCGGAGGTGGTAGAGCACGCCCATGAAGATCACGAGGTCGAAGCGCTCCCCCAGCGCGCCGACGTCGTAGACGGACAGGTTGCGGAACTCGGCGTCGAGCCCCGTCACCTCGGCGGCCAGGCGAGCCTGGGCGAGGTAACGCTCGTCGCTGTCGATGCCCAGCACGCGCGCGGCGCCGCGGCGCTTCATCTCCATGGAGTAGAAGCCGGCGTTGCAGCCGATGTCGAGCACGGTCTTGCCCGAAAGGTCGGCCGGGATGGCGTGGGCGAAGCGGCGGAACTTGTTGGCGGGATAGTCGTAGAGGAAGTGGTTCGGCGCGGTGCGGACGCCGCCGAGGTCGATGTTGTGGAACCAGTCTCCCAGGGCCTCGACCCGCGCGCGGATCTCCTCCTTGGAAAGCGCGGTGGTGGTGCTCATGGCGTGGGAGCCTCCATGCGTGCGGGGCCAAGGCTCCGGGTGGGGGCCGCGTCCAGCCGGGCGAGGATGCCCATCAGCTCGTCGACGCGGTGGGCGCAGCTGTGGCGGGCGCGGATGGTCTCGAGGCCGTGCTGCGCGAGGGAGCGGCGCAACGCGGGGTCGTCGCGCAGCGCCGCGAGGTGCCGCGCCATCTCCGCGCCGTTCTGCGCGAACAGGAAGTCCTCGCCCGGACGGAACAGGTGCTCGGCATCCTGCCAGGGGGCGGAAACCAGGGGGATGCCGCAGGCCAGCGCCTCGAAGACGCGGATGGTGGGGATGCCCGGCAGCAGGTTCACGTAGAAGCGGCGCGGCACGTGGACCGTGGCGAGGTGGCGGGCGAAGACCTCCGGCGCGCGGGCATTGGGCAGCCAGCCGAGATAACGCGCGCCGTGGCCCTCCAGCATGGCGAGCGCCTCGGCGGGATAGCGGACGCCGTAGATGTCGAGCGGCAGGGAGGCCTCGCGCGCGGGGCGGAAAAGGAAGTCCTCCAGCTCCGCCGTGCGCTCGCCGTCGCCCCAGTTGCCGATCCAGACCAGGCCCTCGCGCGGTTCCTCCTGCGCGGGCGGGTGGAACAGGCGCGTGTCGGCGGCCTCGTGCCAGGTGAAGACGCGATCGCCCCAGCCCCATCGGCGGTACACCTCCGACAGCGTTTCGCCGAAGGCGAGGATCGCGTCGTAGCCGTCGAGGTCGAAGGTGCGGATGGCCTCGGGGTCGGACACGGCGCGGTGGTGGGTGTCGTGAAACAGCAGGGTGAAGCGCGCGCCCTGGCGGCGCAGGCGGCCGATGGCGGCCACCAGCGCGGGCTCGTTCCACTCGTGCACGATCACGACATCGGCGCCCTCGAGCGCGGCCTCCATGCCGTCGTTGCCCGCGAAGGTGGCGGAGGACAATTCGGGGTAGTTGGCGCGATAGGCGTCCAGTCCGGCATCGCCGTGGTCGCGCAGCAGGTTCTCCAGGCTCCAGGCGCCCTCGGGCTCCAGCGCCCGCACGTCATGGCCACGGTGGATCATCTCGCGCAGCACGCCACGCAGGAAGTGCGCGTTGCCGTGGTTCCAGCAGGAGGCGAGGGAATGGGTGAGATAAACGAGCCTCACGCCGCGACGCTCCCGGCGACGAGCAGCGGGCGGTAGACGTCGAGCATGGCGCCGGCCATGGCCTCCACCGTGTAGCGGCCCGCGCGGCGGCGGGCGGCGGCGCCGAGGCGGGCGCGCTCCGCAGGATCGGCGGCGAGGCGGGCGATGGCTTCCGCGGCGGCGGCCTCGTCGCGCGGGGGGACATAGAGGGCGGCGCCCCCCCAGAGCTCGCGAAAGGTCGGGATGTCCGACAGCACCAGCGGGCAACCGGCCTGCGCGGCCTCCAGCACGGCCAGGCCGAAGGGCTCGTAGAGCGCGAGGGAGGCGTAGATGGGGCGCTGGGCGAGCAGGGCGGCGAGCGCCGGCTCGTCCAGGCGGCCAAGGAGGCGGAGGTTGCGGGGCTCGGCCCTGTCGCCGTTCGGGCCGCTGACGGGGCCGGCGGCGAGCACGGGAATCCCCAGCCGCGCGGCCGCACCGTCCAGCGTCTGGAGGTTCTTGCCCTTGTCCCAGAGGCGCCCCGCGGTGAGGACGAAGAGCGTGGAAGGCTCCGCCGGGGCGGCGCCCGCCGCGGCCAGGGCGCGGCGCCCGTTGTGCACGATCTTGGGGCGGCGCGGCAGGGCGTAGCGGCGCGCGGTGGCGTCGGCGAAGGCGCGGCTGGGTGTGACGAGGGCGGCGGCGGCCAGGCAGCCGCGGCGCATGAGGTCCGCGTGCCAGGCGAAGGCGGGTGGCAGCGGCCCGCCGCGCACGGCGTCCCACCAGGTGACCACGCAGGAGTGGGAGACGGCCACGACCGGCACCGGGAAGGCCACGCCCGCCGCATGGGCCGGGCTGTTCAGGTGAACGGCATCGACCCGGGCATCGCGCGCGATGCCGGCCAGGGCGTCGCCGGCGGCGCGCAGTTCGTCCGGCGCTTCGGCCAGCCAGTCGAGCGGCAGGCCGGTGGGCAGGATCTCCACGCCCGGGATGGCGGCGGCGCGGGCGAGCTGGTCAGGCTGCGGGGCGGGGCCGAGCAGGGCGAGGACGGGGGTGACGCCATGAGCCGCGAGGCCGGCCGCGAGGTCGAGCGTGTAAGGCCAGATGCCGCCCGCGGCATCGGCTGTCATCAGCAGGCGCGCGCCGCCACCATGCACGCCCTGGCGGGTCACGCCCCGGCGTGCTCGGGCGCGTGCTCCGGCGCGGCGCGCTCCTCGCGCAGCCAGCCGGCCAGCGCGGCCACGCCCTCGCGCCAGGGGCGGGCCGTGCGCAGGCCCAGTTCCCGCGCGGCGCGGGAGGTGTCGGAGACGTAGTAGCGCTGGTCGCCGGCGCGCCAGTCGGCGTAGCGGGTTTCCACCGGACGGCCCAACAGGTCGCCGATATGGGCGAGAAGCTGGCGCAGGCTGATGGCGTTGGCCGGGCCGCCGCCCAGGTTGAAGGCGCGGCCGGACACGGCGCCGATGCGGCGCCAGCAGGCGAGATAGGCATCCACCGCGTCGCCAACATCCATGACGTCGCGCACCTGGCAGCCGTCGCCGTAGATGGAGATGGGCTCGCCGCGCAGCGCGCGCAGGATGAAGTGGGCCACCCAGCCCTGGTCCTCCGTGCCCATCTGCCGCTGGCCGTAGATGCAGCTCATGCGCAGCACGGCGGTGGGCACGCCGAAGGAGCGGCCGAAGTCCAGCACGTACTGGTCTGCGGCGCCCTTGGAGCAGCCATAGGGCGTGTGGAAGTCGAGCGGCCGTTCCTCGCCGACGCCCCGGTCGCGAATGGCGCGGTCGCGCGGGGCATAGGCCTCGCCCAGCAGGTCGAGCGCGATGTCGCCGAGGTCGCCGTAAACCTTGTTGGTGCTGGCGAACACCAGCGGCACGCGGCCGCCGCGGCGGCGCAGCGCGTCCAGCAGGTTGAAGCTGGCGGCGAGGTTGATGTCGAAGTCCTCGCGCGGGTCCACGAGGCTGGTGGTGACCGCCACCTGGGCGGCGAGGTGGAACACGGCGGCGGCCTTGCCGGCGGCGGCGGCGAGGCTGTCCGCGTCACGCACGTCCGCGACGGTGGCGGAGATGCGGCGCGGGTGGCGCCGCTTCAGCCATTCGAGGTTGCTTTCCACGCCCGGGCGCGACAGCGCGTCGTAGATCAGGACGTCGTGCCCCTCCCCCGCGAGGCGGTCCGCGAGGTTGGAGCCGATGAAGCCGGCGCCGCCCGTCACCAGGATCGGCTGCGTGCCGGTGATCGCCGGCACATTCGGCATGGCGTCCGTCACGCGACCAGCCCCCGGAGCTCCAGCTCGTTCCGCGCCTGGCTCACCCGGTCGCGCGACTGCTGGCGGGCCACCCACTCGGCGAGCTCCGCGAGGTCGGCCGTGAAGTCGAGGTGCTGCGTCGCGTAGCCGAGTTCGTCACGCGCCTTGGTGATGTCGGGAATGTTGTGGCGGATGTCGCCGGCGCGCGTCTTGCCCGCGATTTCCGGCAGCAGGCCCGTGCGCCCCATGGCATTGGCGAGGTCCGCCGCCACGTCCTGCACCGTGCGGTCCACGCCGCTGGCGATGTTGAACACGCCGCCCGCCGCGCGCGGGTGGTCGAGCGCGAGCAGGAAGGCGCGCGCGACATCCTCCACATGCACGAAGTCGCGGCGCTGGAGGCCGTCCTCGAAGATCATCGGCGGCTGGTTGTTCTGCAGCCGGGCGGCGAAGATCGCGAGCACGCCGGTATAGGGATTGGAAAGCGCCTGCCCCGCGCCGTAGACATTCCAGAGGCGGAGCGCAACGCCCTCCATCCCGTAGGCGGGCGCCAGGGTGAGGGTGAGGCGTTCCTGCACGAACTTGGTGATGGCATAGACCGAGGCGAGGTTGGTGCGCTTCCACTCCGGCGTCGGCACGGGAACCAGCGGGCGGCCCTTGGCGTCCAGCGGGTCCCAGGGCGCGTCGGGCGTGAGGCGGGGCTGGCGCACCGCGTCCTCCACCAGCGCGCCGTCTGCGTCGCGGTACAGGCCCTCGCCGTAAACGCTCATCGAGGAGGCGACGACGACGCGCTTCACGGGGTTGTCGATGAGCTGCTGGAACAGCATCGCCGTTCCGCCGTCGTTCACCGAGACGTAGCGGTCGATCGCGTACATGCTCTGGCCGACCCCGACCTCGGCCGCGAGATGGACGACCTTGTCGATGCCGCGCAGCGCGCGCTTCACCGCATCGGCGTCGCGCACGTCGCCCTTGACCACCTCCACCTCGGAATCCAGCCCATCCGCACCGCGGTCGGCATGCACCTGCTCGATGAAGCTATCCAGCACGCGCACGTGGTCGCCGCGGTCCAGCAGCGCGCGCGACACATAGCGCCCGATGAAGCCCGCGCCCCCGGTGATCAGGATCGATTCCGCCAAGGTCCCCGCCCTCCCGCCTCAATCTGCCGCCGCCCGCGGAACCGGAAGGGCCCGGCGCGATCACCATTCCGGCTTGCGACGAAACGCCGGTCCCGGACTCGAATCGCGTTCCGCGGTGGAGCACGCATTCTCTTAACCGGTGCAACCTGTTTGAAGAAGGCACACGGGCGCATCACATTTTCTTGTAACACCGGGGCCACAACCATGCGCATCCTGGCATGGCGTTGAACGCTTGTTGCGGCGATAGGTAAGTTGAAGCGCGCGGCCATGCGGGCCCGCGGCGGAGAGGGAAGCCGATTTCTTGACAACCGTACAGCCGGGAACGGCTGCGTGAGCGCGCTGCGCGTCGCCATCGTGGGCGTGGGAAACTGTGCGTCCTCCTTCGTGCAGGGTCTGACCTTCTATCGCGAGGCACAGGCGAACGAGCCTGTGCCGGGACTGATGAACGTGGAGGTCGGCGGCTACCACGTGCGCGACATCGTGGTTTCCGCGGCCTTCGACGTGAACGCGGCCAAGGTGGGGCGCGACGTGGCGGAGGCGATCGGGGCGGCGCCGAACAACACGCATGTGTTCGCGCAAGTGCCGCCCTCGGGCATCCTGGTGAACCGCGGGCCGACGCTGGACGGGATCGGGCGCTATCTGAGTGCGGAGATCGCGGAATCGGAGGCGCCCGTCTCGGACGTGGCGGGCATCCTGGAGGCATCGCGCACGGACGTGGTGGTCTCCTACCTTCCCGTGGGATCCCAGCGCGCGACGGAGTTCTACGCGGAGCAGGCGCTGCGGGCGGGATGCGCCTTCGTGAACTGCATCCCGGTCTTCATCGCCTCCAACCCCGAATGGCGGAAGCGCTTCGAGGCCAGGGGCGTGCCGATCATCGGCGACGACATCAAGAGCCAGGTGGGCGCCACCATCGTGCACCGCGTGCTGGCCAACCTGTTCCGCGAGCGTGGCGTGCGGCTCGACCGGACCTATCAGCTCAACTTCGGCGGCAACGCCGACTTCCTGAACATGCTGGAGCGCGAGCGGCTGGAATCGAAGAAGATCTCCAAGACGCAGGCCGTGACCAGCCAGTTCGACGTGCCGCTCCCGGCCGAGAGCGTGCATGTGGGGCCGAGCGACCACGTGCCCTGGCTCACCGACCGCAAATGGGCGCAGATCCGGCTGGAGGGCACGGGCTTCGGCGGCATGCCGCTGAACCTGGAGCTGAAGCTGGAGGTCTGGGATTCGCCGAACTCGGCGGGGGTGGTGATCGACGCCGTGCGCTGCGCCAAGATCGCGCTGGATCGCGGGATCGGCGGCGCGCTGACCGGGCCTTCCAGCTATTTCATGAAGTCGCCCCCGCAGCAGTTCGACGACACGGAGGCGCGCGAGCGCACGCTGCGCTTCGTGGCCGGAGAGGGCTGAGTTGCGGTGGCCGCCACCGTGTTCCTGCTGCGCCACGCGGCGCATGCGCGCGTGTCCAGCACGCTCTGCGGCCGGATGCCGGGCGTGAGCCTGGGCGAGCAGGGGCGGCAGCAGGCACGGGCCCTGGCGGAGCGGCTTTCGGGCGAGGCGATCGAGGCGGTGTATTCCAGCCCGCTGGAACGTGCGCGGGAAACCGCCGGCCCCATCGCGCAGCGCCTGGGCCTCTCGCCTTTCGTCAGCGAGGCGGTGTCGGAGATCGACTTCGGGCGCTGGACCGGCCGCGACTTCGCGGCGCTGGAAGGCGACCCCGACTGGATCCGCTGGAACGCCGAGCGCGGCACGGCGCGGCCACCGGGCGGGGAAAGCATGGCCGAGGCCCAGGCGCGGGCGCTAGGCGGGATCGAGGCCATGCGCGCGGCCCATCCCGGGGGACGCATCGCGGTGGTCAGCCATTGCGACGTGATCAAGGCGGTGCTGGCCGGGTTCCTCGGCCTCTCGCTGGACGGAATCGGACGCTTCGAGATCCTGCCGGCCTCGGTCAGTGCGCTGGCCCTCTGGCCCGGCGGCGGAAAGGTGTTGAGCATGAACGAGACGCTTCGCGCATGAAGATCGCTTTCTACGGTTCGAGCCTCCTTTCCTCATACTGGAACGGGGCTGCGACCTATTACCGGGGCATGCTGCGCGACCTCGCCGCGCGCGGTCACAGCATCACCTTCTATGAGCCCGACGCCTTCGGCCGGCAGCAGAACCGCGACATCGAGCCGCCGCCCTGGGCGGAGGTGCGCGTCTACGATGCGACGGAGGCCGGGCTGCGCGCCGTGGTGGCGGAGGCCGCGCGCGCCGACGTGGTGGTGAAGGCCAGCGGCGTCGGCGTCTTCGACGACGAGCTGGTCACCGGCGTGATGGCGGCGGCGCGGCCAGAGGCGATCCGCATCTTCTGGGACGTGGACGCGCCGGCGACGCTGGCGGAGATCACGCCCGCGCCGGACCACGCGCTGCGCCGCGTCCTGCCCTCGCTCGACTTCGTGCTGACCTATGGCGGCGGTCCGCCGGTGATCGCGGCCTATGAGGGGCTGGGCGCGCGGCGCTGCATCCCGATCTACAACGCGCTGGACCCCGAGACGCACCACCCCGTCCCGGCCGACCCGCGCTTCGCGGCGGACCTGTCCTTTCTCGCGAACCGCCTGCCGGACCGCGAGGCGCGGGTGGAGGCCTTCTTCCTCGACGCCGCCGCGCGCCTGCCGGCGCGCTCCTTCCTGCTCGGCGGCAACGGGTGGGACGACAAGCCGATGGCGCCGAACGTGCGGCGCCTCGGGCATGTCGGCACGCGCGACCACAACGCCTTCAACACCTCGTCGCTCGCGGTGCTGAACGTGGCGCGGGACAGCATGGCCTCCACCGGCTACTCGCCGGCCACGCGCGTGTTCGAGGCCGCCGGCGCGGGCGCCTGCCTGATCACCGATGCCTGGGTGGGCCTCGACCTTTTCCTGCGCGAGGGAGAGGAGGTGCTGGTGGCGCGCGACGGGGCGGAGGTGGCCGAGCACCTGCGCTCGCTGACGCCGGAGCGGGCGCGGGCGATCGGCGAGGCGGCGCGGCGGCGCATCCTGGACGGGCACACTTACGCGCGGCGCGGCGCCGAGGTGGACGCGCTGCTGCGGCGCGAGGCGGCGCTGATCGCCGAGCAGGGCGTGCGCGCGTGAGCGCGGCGCCCCTGCGCGTGGTGGTGATCGGGCTCAGCCTGTCCTCCTCCTGGGGGAACGGGCACGCCACCACCTTCCGCGCGCTGCTCCAGGCCTTCGCCGCGCGCGGGCACGACGTGCTGTTCCTGGAGCGCGACGTGCCCTGGTACGCGGCGCACCGCGACCTTCCCTCCCCCGGGTTCTGCCGTCTGGCGCTCTACCGCGACCTGGCCGGGCTGGAGGAGTGGCGGAAGGAAATCGCGCGCGCGGACGCGGTGATCGTGGGCTCCTACGTGCCCGAGGGCGTGGCCGTCGGGCGCATGGTGCAGCAGACCGCGCGCGGCGCCACCGCCTTCTACGACATCGACACGCCGGTCACTCTCGCCAAGCTGGAGCGCGGGGACGAGGAATACCTCTCCCCCGCCATCATTCCCGGCTATGGCGTGTACCTGTCCTTCACGGGCGGGCCGACGCTGGACCGGCTGGAGCGGCAGTACGGATCGCCCGCGGCGCGGCAGCTCTACTGCTCCGTGGACGCGGAGTTCTACCGGCCGATGGACGTGCCGGCGCGGTGGGACCTCAGCTATCTCGGCACCTACAGCCCGGACCGCCAGCCGGTGCTGGAGCGGCTGCTGCTGGAACCGGCCCGGCGCGCGCCGGAACTGCGCTTCGCGGTGGCCGGGCCGCAATACCCCGATGGCATCGAGTGGCCGGCCAACGTGGAGCGGATCGACCACGTGCCGCCGGCGGACCACCCCGCCTTTTACGCCGCCAGCCGCTTCACGCTGAACGTCACCCGCGCGGACATGGTGCGGGCCGGCTACAGCCCCAGCGTGCGGTTGTTCGAGGCCGGGGCCTGCGGCGTGCCGATCATCTCCGACCGCTGGGACGGCATTGAAACGCTGCTGCGGCCGGGCGAGGAGATCATCCTGGCCGACGGCGCGGACGAGGTGCTGGCCGCCTTGCGGGAAATGCCGGAAGCCGGGCGCGCGGCCATGGGCCGGGCGCTGCGGGCGCGCGTGCTGGGCGAGCACACGGCGGCCCACCGCGCGGCGGAACTGGAAGCGCATCTCCGCGAGGCCGTGGCGCGCGCCGCCGGGCAGCCGGCCAGGGTCGGGGCGCTGTGAGGGCGCGCCGGCCGGCCTGAGGCCCGAGGCAGGGTGCTGGTCTATGGCGATGCGCCCCGGCGGGAGGACCCGCGCGACAAGCTCGGCGCGATCGGCGCCGCGCTGCGCGGGCTCCCCGCGGCGGCGCCGGGCATCGCGCGGCACCAGGGGCTGGTCGGCGCGCTGATCGAGGCGGGGGAGTTGGCCCAGGGGCTGGCCGACGCCGCCTTCGCGGAACGGGGGGAGGATGCGCCCTCGCCGGCGGCGGACGCCGCCATGGCACTGGTCACGGGCATCGCGGGGGCCGTGTGGGGCTCCTGGCAATCGGGCTTCGCGCGCCTCGGCCACCTTCCCGCGGCGGAGATCGCGGCGCCGCTTCCCCCGGTGGTTTCCAGCAAACGGGCGGAAGGCTTCGCGCATTACGCGGTGTACCCGGAGGCCTATGCGGCGGCTGCGGCGGCGCTGCCCCCGGGGCCTCTGCGGGTGATCGGCCTGCGCTCGATCGGCACCACGCTGGGCGGGATGGTGGCGGCCTCGCGCGCGGCGGGGCCGGCGGTGACGCTGCGGCCGGTGGGGCACCCCTTCCGGCGGGAACTGCGGCTTTCCCCCGAACTGGCCGGCAGCCTGCTGGCCGATCCCGCGGCCATCTTCGCCGTGGTCGATGAGGGGCCGGGACTGTCTGGCAGCAGCTTCGGGGCGGTGCTGGACACCCTGGCCGCGCACGGGGTGGCGGAAGGGCGGGTGCACCTGCTGCCGGGCCATGGCGGCGGGCCGGGGCCCCGGGCGGAGGCGGCGCAGCGGGCGCGCTGGGAGCGCGTCGCGCGCCATCCCGCCTCCTTCGAGCATCTTCTGCTCGGCCCCGGGGCACGGCTGCTCGGCTGGGCGGAGGGGCTGCTTGGCCCGGCGGAGACGCCGCTCGAGGACGTCTCCGGCGGGGGCTGGCGGCGGCTCCGGTTCAGGGATCCGGCGCGATGGCCGGCGGTGCACCCTTACCTGGAGCGGCGGAAGTTCCTGCACCGGGCGGGCGGGCAAACCTGGCTGCTGAAGTTCGTGGGGCTGGGGCGCCACGGGGCGGAGGCCGCCGCGCGGGCGCGGTTGCTGCGCGAGGCCGGCTTCGTGCCGGAGGTGGCGGGTCTGCTGCACGGCTTCCTGGCGGAGCGCTGGGAGGACCAGGCCCGGCCGCTCGACCCCGGCGGCTGCGACCGGGCTGCGCTGGTGGAACACCTCGCGCGCTACCTGGGATTTCGCGCGCGGCGGATGCCGGCGGGAGCGGCGGAAGGCGCCTCCCTCGGGACCCTGTGGGAAATGGCCCGGCACAATGCCGCGGAGGCGCTGGGCGACGCCACGGCAGGGCGGCTGGAC
This sequence comes from Muricoccus vinaceus, assembly GCF_042433125.1. NCBI lineage: Bacteria > Pseudomonadati > Pseudomonadota > Alphaproteobacteria > Acetobacterales > Roseomonadaceae > Muricoccus > Muricoccus vinaceus. The sequence continues at coordinate 68,455 of NZ_JBHLVZ010000013.1, forward strand.
GCCTGGCGGCCACGCCTTCCCGGGCTGGAAAGGCTGGTGCGGCGGGTCTGGACGGACAACCGGATGCAGCCATGGGAGTGGCTGGTGCTGCCCGGGGGCGGGCTGCTGAAGGCGGATGCGGCGGACCACGCGGCGGCGCATGACCTTGTGGGCTGTCAGGACATTGCCTGGGACGTGGCCGGGGCGGCGGTGGAGCTGAGGCTGACCCGGGCGGAGCGCGACCGTCTCCGCGCGGGGATGGGCGGGGTGGATGCGGCGCTGCTGCGCTTCATGTCCGCCTGTTACCCGGCCTTCCAGCTCGGGCTGAACAGCATGGCGGCGGATGCCTGGGGCGGGGGCGAGGAGGCGGCGCGGGCGCGGGCCGCGGCCGGGCGCTACGCGGAAGCCCTGGAAAGGGCGCTGGACGAGGGAGAGGCACCTCACGACGCCGTCTGAGGGCGAAACCGTTTCGCTCCCTGGCCCTGTCGAGGAACCGCGCCGGTGACGCCGCGTTACCTTGGCAACGCAGAGGAGGCAGCAGCGCCATGCCCGCAATGTCCGCACGGATCGGTTTTCGCCTCGCCGCGCTTCTGACGGCCCTCGGCACGGCCGCCGCCTGCGCGCCGGTGGGGCCCGGGCCTTACCAGGCGCAGGCCACCAACGCGGCCTATGCCTGCCAGCAGGGCATCACGCAGGCCTGTTACGACTACCAGGCGGTGGCCCCCGCGGCGAACGCGGAAGCCTACCAGGAACAGCAGAACGCGCAGGTGGGCACGGCGGTCGCGGCGGGGCTGCTCGGGGCCGTGGCGGGCGCGGCCATCGTGGGCAGCACGCGGGACCGGGGCTACCGCGGACGGGGCCATTACGGACCGCGGCGTGGCTATGACCGCGGGTACTACGGCCGCGGGCACTACGACCGCGGCCATTACCGCGGCTACCGCTGAACCGCGGCGCGGGTTCCTCCCCGGGAACGCCGGGAAACCAGGGGCGAGCGGCGGGCCGGGCGCGGTGCGCCCCTCACATCACGCCGGTCCGGCCCATTTCCAGGAACTTTTCGCGCCGGCGGGCGCGGAGCGTGGCGCCGTCCAGCGCCAGCAGGGGCGCGAGACAGGACTCGATGCGCTGCCCCACGGCGGCCACGGCGGTTGCCGGCTCGCGGTGGGCGCCGCCCATGGGCTCGGGGATGACCCCGTCCACCAGGTTCAGGCGCTTGAGGTCCTCGGCGGTCAGGCGGAAGGCCTCGGCGGCGGCGGGGGCCTGGGCCGCGTCGCGCCAGAGGATGCTGGCGCCGCCCTCGGGGCTGATGACGCTGTAGATGGAGTGCTCCAGCATCAGCACGCGGTCGGCGGCCGCGATGGCGATGGCGCCGCCGGAGCCGCCTTCCCCGATGATGGTGGCGACGAAGGGCACGGGGGCGTCGAGGCAGGCCTCGATCGAGCGGGCGATGGCCTCGGCCTGGCCGCGCGCCTCGGCCTCCACGCCCGGGAAGGCGCCGGCGGTGTCCACGAAGGACAGGATGGGCAGGTTGAAGCGCCCGGCCAGCTCGATCAGGCGGCGGGCCTTGCGGTAGCCCTCCGGGCGCGGGCTGCCGAAGTTGTGCCGGATGCGGCTGTCGGTGTCCGAGCCCTTCTCGATGCCCAGCACCATGACGGACTGGCCGCGGAAATGGCCGAGGCCGCCGACCATGGCCTGGTCGTCCGCGAAGGCGCGGTCGCCGGCGAGCGGCGTGAAGTCCTCGATCAGCCCGGCGATGTAGGCCAGGCATTTCGGCCGGTCCGGATGGCGCGCGACCTGGGCCTTCTGCCAGGGGGTGAGCTTGGCATAGGTGGCGGCGAGCAGCTTCTCGGCCTTGTCGCGGAGCTTGCCGATCTCTTCGGCCACGTCGATGCCGCCCGCATCGGTGGTGCGGCGCAGCTCCTCGATCTGGCCTTCCAGCTCGGCGATCGGTTTCTCGAATTCGAGGAAATGACGCATCCAGGGGTCCGGCAGAGTGGGGCCTTGGGGGGCGGGGGGGAATTAGCGCAGGGGCGGGGGCGGCGCCAGGGTTGGCGATTCCCGGCGCGGAGGGCCGAAATCCGGGCCCGGGGCCCGAATGCGGGTTCAACCAGGGCGCCGAACCGATCTAGGCTTCGCGCAATCCCGCCGGAAACACGGAGGGGAAAGGGAGAAACGTCATGGCCACCATCACCCGGCGCCGCGCCGCGCTGTTCGGCGCCGCCCTGGCGGGCGCCGCGCTGCCCCTGCCCCGCCTCGCCCGCGCCCAGGGCACCTATCCCGACCGCCCGATCCGCGTCGTGGTGCCCTTCCCGGCCGGCGGCACCACGGACATGCTCGCCCGCCTCTTCGCCCAGCGCATGACCGAGGGGATGGGTCAGGCGGTGGTGGTGGAGAACCGGGGCGGCGCGGGCGGCTCGCTCGGCGCCGACGTGGTGGCCAAGGCGGCGCCGGACGGGCACACGCTGCTGTTCCACAACCTCACCTTCAGCTCGACCACGGTGGCGCTGCAGCTCGCGAACCGGGCGCCGCACGACATCGAGCGGGACTTCGCGCCGGTCTCGCTCGCGGCCAACGTGCCCATGCTGCTGGTGGCCTCCGCCACCGTGCCGGCGAAGGACCTGCGGGAGTTCGTGGCCTTCGCCCGGGCCTCGGGGCAGGCCGGGCTGTTCTACGGCTCCACCGGGCCCGGCAGCATCATGAACCTGGCGGGCGAGGTGCTGAAGCGGGACGCCGGGATCACGATGGAGCACGTGCCCTTCCGCGGCGCCGCACCCCTGGTGCAGGAGATGGTGGCCGGGCGCATCCAGTTCGGCGGCGACCAGCTTTCCACCGCGCTCGGCCATGTGCGCGCGGGGTCGCTCAAACCCATGGCGACGCTGGCCGCGCAGCGCTCCGCCGCGCTGCCCGAGGTGCCGACGGTGCGCGAGCAGGGCTTCCCCAACATGGAGCTGCGCGGCTGGAACGGCTTCTTCGCCCCGGCCCGCACGCCGGACGCGGTGATCGCCCGGCTGCACCGCGAGATCGCGGCCGCCGCCGCCCATCCGGAGGTGCGCCGCCGCATGGCCGAGGTGGGGGCCGAGCCCGTCGGCTCCTCCCCCGCCGAACTCCGGGAGGCCGTGGGCCAGCAGGTGGCCCAGGTGCGGCCCCTGGTGGCAGAGTTGCGGCTGCAGGTGGAGTAGGCCGCATGGCGGGCGTGGTTCTGGTGACGGGTTCGGGGCGCGGCATTGGGGCCGCGACCGCAAGGCTGGCGGCGCGGCGCGGCCATGCGGTGTTCGTGAACTACGCCGAGCGCGAGGACCGCGCCCGCGCCGTGGTGGAGGAGATCCGCGCCCGCGGCGGCCGCGCCGCGATGGGGCGGGCCGACGTGTCGCGGGAGGACGAGGTGGAGGCGATGTTCGCCGCCGTCGACCGGGAGCTGGGGCCGCTGACGGGGCTGGTGAACAACGCCGGCATCACCGGCCCCGCGACGCGGCTGGAGGGCTACGATGCCGCCACCATCCGGCGCGTCCTGGATGTCAGCGTGGTCGGCACCATGCTCTGCACCCGGCAGGCCGCGCGGCGGATGTCCACGAAGCATGGCGGCGGCGGGGGGTCGATCGTGAACCTGTCCTCGGTCGCCGCCACGATCGGGGGCGCGGGGCAGTGGACCGCCTATGCGGCGGCCAAGGGCGCGGTGAACAGCCTCACGGTCGGCCTGTCGCGCGAACTGGCGCCGGAGGGCATCCGGGTGAACGCCCTGCTGCCCGGGCTGATCAACACGGAGATCCACGCCGCCGCCGGGCTGGGCGACCGGCTGGCCCAGCTCGCGCCCAGCGTGCCGGCCGGGCGGATCGGCACGGCGGAGGAATGCGCGGAAGCCATCGTGTGGCTGCTTTCGGGCGAGGCCGCCTATCTGACGGGGGCATTGATCCCCGTCGCCGGGGGGCGCTGACCGCGCCCACCCCGCCCCCGCGCGCCCTGCCCGTGCGCTAGGTTTCGGCGCCGAAGCCCTCCAGCACGATCTTGCCGCGCACCGTCCCGCTCTCGACCGCGGCATGGGCGCGCAGGAGGTTCGCGGCATTGAGCGGGCCGAAGTTCGCGGCCATCGTGGTGCGCAGCGTGCCGGCGTCCAGCATGCGGCTGACCTCCGCCAGCAGCCGGTGCTGCTCCTCCATGTCGGGGGTGTGGTGCATGGGGCGGGCGAACATGAACTCCCAGTGCAGGGAGGCCGCCTTGCTCTTCAGCATCCGCACGTCCGGCGGGTTCTTCGGGTCGTCGATCAGACAGACCGCGCCCTGCGGCGCCAGGATCTCGCAGATCGCGGGCCAGTGCGCCTCGCTGTGCGTGGTGGCGAAGACGTAGCGGACGGGCACGCCCAGGGTCCCGGCCTGGGCCGCGAGGTCGCCGCCGTGGTCCAGCACGTCATGGGCGCCCATCCCGCGCACCCACTCCATGGTCTCGGGCCGGCTGGCCGTGGCCACCACGCGCAGCCCGGTGAGCCTGCGGGCGAGCTGCACGGCGATGGAGCCGACACCGCCGGCGCCGCCGATGATCAGCACGGCCTCCCTCCGGGGCGCCGTGTCGCGCGGGATGCCCAGGCGGTCGAACAGCGCCTCCCAGGCGGTGATGGCGGTCAGGGGCACGGCGGCGGCCTCGGCGAAGGAAAGCGTCGCGGGCTTGGGGCCGGCGATGCGCTCGTCCACCAGGTGAAGCTCGGCATCCGTGCCGGGGCGGGTGATGTCGCCCGCGTAGAACACCGCGTCGCCCGGGCGGAACAGGACGGCCTCCGGCCCGGCGGCGCGCACCACCCCGGCGGCGTCGAAGCCGAGCAGCCTCGGCGTGCCGTCCGGTGCACCGCGCATGCGGACCTTGGTGTCCACGGGGTTCACCGAGACGGCGCGCACCTCCACCAGCAGGTCGCGCCCGGTGGGGGCGGGGGGATCGGGCAGGGTCATGTCCCGCAGCGCGGCGGGGTCGGTGGAGGGCAGGCTGCTGGTGAAGGCGACGGCTCGCATGGGCGGGTTCCCTGTCAGGCGCCCGGACGGTGGATCCGCGGCGCGGCGTTGAACATCGGTGCCGGTGCTGAAACACCGCCACCGCGTGATCGGCAACCCGCCTCCGACTTCCCCGCCCCTGCGGCCGGTCCGGGCCCGCCCCGGGCAGCGGTGGAAGGCGCCGCTCAGGCCCGGGCGAGCGGGTGATGCGCCTCGACCAGGGCGCGCAGCCGTTCCTCCAGCACCTGGGTGTAGATCTGGGTGGTGGCGATGTCGGCGTGGCCGAGCAGAACCTGGAGCGTCCGGAGGTCCGCGCCGCGGCCGAGCAGGTGGGAGGCGAAGGAGTGGCGGAGCACGTGGGGCGAGACCCGCTCCGGCTCGATCCCCGCCTGAAGCGCGGCTTCCTCCAGCAGGTTGTTCAGGGTCTGCCGCGTGAGGTGCCCCGAGGCCCCGCGGGAGGGAAACAGCCAGCGGGAGGTTTCATGCCCCTTCGCGCCGGCCCGGGCGGCGAGCGCCGCGGCGCGGGCGCGGGCGCTGATCGGAACCAGGCGTTCCTTGCCGCCCTTGCCGCGCACGACGACCAGGGGGGAGTCCTCCCGCAGCGCCGTGGCCGGCAGCTCCACCAGCTCGCTGGCGCGCAGGCCGGAGCAGTAGAGAAGCTCGCAGACCGCGACGGCGAGGGGCGCGCGGCGCTCGGGCAGGCGCCCGGCGGCGGCGATCAGGCGCTCCACCTCCTCCTCCCGCAGGGGATGGGGAAGGAGGGCGGACTTGGCCGGGCTGTCCAGGGCCTCGGTCGGGTCGTCGGCGCGGATGCCTTCGCGCGCCAGGAAGCGGTGGAACTGCCGCAGCGCCGAAAGGCGGCGGGCAGCGGTGCGGGGGGAAAGGCCGGCATCGGTGAGGCCCGCGATGTAGCCGGACAGGGTGTCCGCGCTCATCGCCTCCGGCCCTTCGCCCGCGCGGCGGGCGGCGAAGCCGGTGGCCTCCTCCAGGTCGGCGCGGTAGGCGGCGATGGTGTTGCGGGCGGCGCCGCGCTCGGCCACCAGCATCTCGAGAAAGGCTTCCAGGTGGCGGTTCACGCCGGAGGCCGCCTCAGCGGGGAGCGAATCGCTCGTTGGGCAGCACGCGCTCGACGGGCTGCTGCTTCACGCCGGGCGGGAAGGCGCCGATGGCAAGCAGGGCCGCGAGAACCAGGGCGACCAGCAGCAGGATCACCAGCAGGATGGGGCGTCGGAGCATCAGGTGATCGGCTTCCCCAGGGTCGGCATCTCAGTCGGCATCTCGGTCGGCATCTCGGCGCGGTCCGCGCGGACGACGCGGCGGCGGGGTTGTGCTAGCGTCGCGCGCCGTGTCACGCAACCTCGCCGATCCCCTCCTCGCCCCGCCGGACCCCGCCGCGGCAGCCGAGCCACTCCCCGCCCCCGCCGGCCCGCCGCCGGGGGCGGGCCCGTCCCTCCCCGGGCCCACCCGCAGCATCGTGCTGGTGGGCATGCCGGGCGCCGGAAAATCGGCCATCGGCAAGCGCCTGGCGGCGCGGCTTGGCCTGCCCTTCCTGGATGCCGACACGGAGATCGAGAACGCCGCCGGCATGACGGTGGCCGAGATCTTCTCGCGCTACGGCGAGGCGCATTTCCGAGACGGCGAGCGCCGCGTGATCAACCGCATCGCGGCCGGCCCGCCCGTGGTGCTGGCCACGGGGGGCGGCGCCTATGCCGATGCCCGCACCCGCCGCGCGCTGCGTGAATCCGGCGCCGTGACGCTGTGGCTGCGCGCCGACATCCCCGTGCTCAAGCGCCGGATCATCGGGCGCAGCAACCGCCCGTTGTTCATCGGGCGCGACCCGGAGGAGGTGCTGCGGGGGCTGATGGCGGCGCGCTACCCCTTCTACGCCGAGGCCGACCTCGCGCTCGACTGCGGGGAGGACACGCCGGAGGTCACGACGCTGCGGGTGGAGCGCGCCATCCTGGGCTGGCAGCGGCCGGCGCGGCTGCCGGTCGCGCTGTCCACCGGCGCCTACGAGGTGGTGGTGGGCGCGGGGCTGCTGGCCCGGGCGGGCGGGCTGCTGGCGCCGCACCTGCCGTCCCGCCGGGTGGCGGTGGTGTCGGATGCTTCCGTCGCCGCGCTGCACCTGCCCACCCTTCGCGCCGGGCTGACGGAAGGCGGCTTCGACATCCGGGCCGAGGTGCTGGTGCCGCCGGGCGAGGGCTCCAAGCGGATGTCCATGCTGGAGGAGGTGCTGGAAGGGCTGCTGGCCGGCGGCGCCGACCGGGGCACCGCCGTGATCGCGCTGGGCGGCGGCGTGGTGGGCGACCTGGCGGGCTTCGCCGCCGCCGTTGCCCTGCGCGGCCTGCCTTTCGTGCAGGTGCCGACCACGCTGCTGGCCCAGGTGGACAGCTCGGTGGGCGGCAAGACCGGCGTGAACCTTTCGGCCGGCAAGAACCTGGCCGGCGCCTTCCACCAGCCGCGCATCGTGCTGGCCGACACCGACACGCTGGGCACCCTGCCCCCGCGGGAGCTGCGCGCGGGCTGGGGGGAGGTGGCCAAGCACGGTCTGCTCCAGGGCCCGCTCTGGGAATGGTGCGAGGCGCGGGGCCCGGCCGCCATGGCGGGCGATGCCGAGGCGCTGCGCCACGCCGTGCTGGAATCCTGCCGCCTCAAGGCCGGGGTGGTGGTGGCCGACGAGCGGGAGGAGGCACCCGAGGGCGGCCGCGCCCTGCTCAACCTCGGCCACACCTTCGCCCATGCCCTGGAGGCCGAGTGCGGCTACGACGGCACGCTGCTGCACGGGGAAGCGGTGGGGGTCGGCCTCGGCCTCGCCGCCGCGCTTTCCGCGCGGCTCGGCCATTGCTCGCAGGAATGGCCGGGACGGGTGATGGAGCACCTGGCCTCCGTGGGCCTGCCGGCCCGGCTGCGCGACCTGCCGCGCCCCTTCTCGGCGGAGGCGCTGGTCGGGCGGATGAGGAAGGACAAGAAGGTGCGTGACGGCGCCATGCGCTTCGTGCTGATGCGCGGCGCCGGGGATGTGTTCACCACCGCCGAGGCGCCGCCCGAGGCCGTGATGGCCCTGCTGCGGGACGAGGGCGCGGGCTGAGGGATGAGTGGGCCCCAGCCCTACCGGGCCATGGCCCACAACAATGCCTGGGCCAACCACCGGCTGCTCTCGGCCTGCGCCGCGCTGCCGCAGGAGGCGTTCACGGCGCCGCGGGTGGGGTTCTTCCCCACGCTGCGCGCGACTCTGAACCACATCCTGGTGATCGACCGCTTCTACCTGGACGCGATGGAGGGCGGGACGCTGGGGCCGGCGGCCTGGGCCGACCCGGAACCTTGCGGCACGGTGGAGGCGCTGCGGGACGCGCAGGCGGCGGTGGACCGGCGGCTGATCGCGGTGGTGGCGGGGCTGGACGCCGCGGGGCTGGCGCGCGCGGTTTCCGTGCACCGTGGCTCGCGGGTGCAGCGGGAGCGGATGGACCGGCTGCTCCTGCACCTGTTCCAGCACCAGGTGCATCACCGGGGGCAGGCGCACGCGATGCTGAGCGGCACGGACGTCGCGCCGCCGCAGCTCGACGAGTTCTTCGCCACCGAGGAGGCGGGGCTGCGGGCGGGGGAGTTCGCGGATCTGGGATGGACGGAGGAGACGGTCTGGGGCGGCGGCTGAGGCCCGCCTCCTGGCCGCGGGCGGCCCGGCCCCCTATCTTGCATCGCACCATGCCCCTGACCGAACCCGCCGAGCGGGAACCCCTGCACCGGCGCGACATCACCATGCACGGCTACCGCCGCGCCGACGGCCTCTTCGACATCGAGGGGCATCTGGTGGACACCAAGTCCTATCCCTTCGCCAACCTGGACCGCGGCACCATCGCGCCGGGGGAGGCGCTGCACGGCATGTGGCTCCGCCTGACGGTGGACGAGGACCTGGTGATCACGGCCTGCGAGGCCGCCACCGACTTCTCGCCCTATGCCATCTGCCCGATGGCCGCGCCGAACTTCGCGGCGCTGGCGGGGGTGCGGATCGGGCCGGGCTTCACCCGCGCGGTGAAGGAGAAGGTGGGGGGCTCGCTGGGATGCACCCACCTGCGGGAGATGCTGGCCCAGATGGCCACCGTTGCCTTCCAGACGATCTATCCCGTGCGCCGCAAGCGGGAGATGGACGACCCGGCCGCGGCGGATGCCGCGCGGGCGCGCATGGTCGGCACCTGCCTCGCCTATGCCCCGGACAGCCCGATCGTGACGGAGCGCTGGGGCAAGGCGGAGCCGGGCTGAGGCGCCCTACCCTTCCCCGGGCGCCCGGAGCTCCAGGGCCAGGGCGTGCATGCCGCCGCCGAACTCGCCCTCCAGCGCCGCATGGACGGCGCGCGAGCGGGCGAGGCGCGTCATGCCCGCGAAGCCCGGCGCCACCACCCGCACGGCGAAATGGGTCTCGCCCCCCGGCCGGGCGCCGGCATGGCCGGCATGAAGGGCGCTGTCGTCGCGCACCACCACCTCCGCCCCCGGGAAGGCGTGCAGCAGGGTCGCGCGCAGCCGGTCGGCGCGCGACAGGCCGGGGGAATCCGGGGCCGCGCCCACCTGTGATGCCGCGTCGGGTGCTCGTGAGGTCATGGGTCGGTATCGCGCATATCAAGAGGCTTTTCCATGCCTTGGCCGCTTGGGTGGGGCCGCTTTTCCTGCCTTGCCCCTGCGGACGGCTGCGATCATAAGGTCCACATCATGGCCCGACGCGGCGCAGCGCCCTCCCGATCCACCGTTCCTCCCGGCACCTCGGCGCGCCACTGCGACGCGCCCGGCTGCGAGGCCATGGGTGAGTTCCGCGCCCCGCGGGACCGGTCACGCCTGCGCGACTACTATCACTTCTGCCTGGAGCATGTCCGCGCCTACAACCAGGCCTGGGACTTCTACCGCGGCATGAGCCCGGAGGAGATCGAGCAGAACCTGCGCGACGATTCCGGCTGGCAGCGCCCCACCTGGCCCCTTGGCCGATTGGGCGCGCAGGCCCATGTCGGGCCTGAAGCGATGCGTGACCCGCTTGGCCTCTTCGCCGACACCAAGCCGACGCCGAAGAAGACCGCGCGCGAGGCCCCGCCGGAGCTTCGCGCCGCGCTCGACGTTCTGGGCCTCGGCTGGCCGGTGGACGAAACCGGGCTGCGCGCGCGATACAAGGAACTCGCCAAGCGTTACCATCCGGACGCCAATGGCGGCGACAAGTCTTCCGAGGAGCGGCTGAAGGATATCAACCGCGCCTACAGCCTCATCCGCAAGCGCCTCGCGACGCTTGCACAGCAGCCGAGCCAGGCGGCCTGAATCCCAGGGGCACGCCGGCCATCACCTTCTCACGGAATCGAACCCGCCCATGAACAAGGTCGCCAGCATCGCCGAGAGCCGTCCCGCCGCCTCGCCCACCGGCACGATCGACACGCCCGACGTGCAGGTCTCGGTCCGCGAGGCCTTCGGGATCGAGAGCGACATGATGGTGCCGGGCTTCTCCGTCCGGATGGACCACGTGCCGGAGGTGGACGACACCTACCGCTTCGACCGCGACACCACCCTCGCGATCCTGGCGGGCTTCGCCTTCAACCGCCGCGTGATGGTCCAGGGCTATCACGGCACGGGCAAGTCCACCCACATCGAGCAGGTGGCGGCGCGGCTGAACTGGCCCTGCCTCCGCGTGAACCTCGACAGCCACATCTCCCGCATCGACCTCGTCGGCAAGGACGCGATCGTGCTGAAGGACGGCAAGCAGGTGACCGAGTTCAAGGAAGGCATCCTTCCCTGGGCGCTGCAGCACCCCTGCGCCATGGTGTTCGACGAGTACGACGCCGGCCGCCCGGACGTGATGTTCGTGATCCAGCGCGTGCTGGAGGTCGAGGGCAAGCTGACCCTGCTGGACCAGAACCGCGTGATCCGCCCGCACCCGGCCTTCCGCCTCTTCGCCACCGCCAACACGGTGGGCCTGGGCGACACGACCGGCCTCTATCACGGCACCCAGCAGATCAATCAGGGCCAGATGGACCGCTGGAACATCGTGGCCACCCTGAACTACCTGCCGCACGCGCAGGAGACGGGGATCGTCATGGCCAAGCTCGCCGTGGCCGAGAGCGACACCAAAGGCCGCAAGCAGATCGAGGCCATGGTGGCGCTGGCGGACCTCACCCGCGCCGGCTTCATCGCGGGCGACATCTCCACCGTCATGTCCCCGCGCACGGTCATCACCTGGGCCGAGAACGCGAAGATCTTCGGCGATGTGGGCTTCGCCTTCCGCCTGACCTTCCTCAACAAGTGCGACGAGGCCGAGCGCTCCACCGTTGCCGAGTACTACCAGCGCTGCTTCAACGAGGAGATCCCGACGGGTCTCTACGTGAAGCGGTAAGCCATACCGTGGCAGCCCGCTTCCTGCTGCACCACGCCCCGAAGACCCGCTCCGCCGGCAGCCTGTGGCTGCTGGAGGAGGCGGGGGCGGATTACGAGCTGCAATGGCACGAGATGGAGGCGGGAACCCACAAGGGCCCCGACTTCCTCGCGCTCAACCCGGCCGGCAAGCTGCCCGCCCTGGTGGACCGCGGCCCCTCCGGTGACTGGCGGGGCGTCGTGGTGACGGAAGCCGCGGCCATCGCGGCCTATGTGGCCGACACCCTGCCCGGCTCGCACCTCGCGCCCGCCCCGGACACCCCGGCGCGCGCGGCCTATGCCACCTGGATGGCCATGGCCTCCGGCGTGCTGGAGCCCGCCATGGCCGATGCCGCCTTCCCGCGCGCGAAGGAGGCACCGGCCCGCGCGATGGGTTGGCCGCCCCTGCCGGAGGTCGCGGCGCGGATCGAGGCCACCCTCGCCACCCGTCCCTGGCTGATCGGGGAAACCTTCACCGCCGCCGATATCCTCGTCGGCGGGCTGCTCGCCTGGATCACCGGCTGGGGCCTGCTCCACCCCGGGCCGAACGTGACCCGCTATCTTTCCGCCATCGAGGCCCGCCCCGCGAGGCAGGCCGCCATCCGCAAGGGAGCCGCGCCACCATGAGCGGCAGCAACAAGGACACCACCCGCCAGGAGGAGTTCAAGCGCGCCACCGCCGGCACGCTGCGCGCCATGGCGCGCTCCTCGGACGTGCAGGTCGCCTTTCAGCCCGGGCCTTCCGGCCTCGCGGGAAAGCGCGCCCGCCTGCCGCTGCCCACCCGCGCCCTGCCGCCCGCCGAGATGGCGAAGCTGCGCGGTGCTGCCGATTCCGTGGCGCTGAAGCTGCGCCACCACGACGAGGCGACGCATGCCGCCCGCACCCCCGGCCGCCGCGAAGCGCGGGAGGTCTTCGATGCGCTGGAGCAGGCGCGGGTGGAGGCCGTGGGCGGCCGCCACATGTCCGGCGTCGCCGCCAACCTCCGCGCCCGGCTCAACGAGCAGGCGGAGGCCGAGGGCTACGACCGGATGACCCGCAAGGACCAGCTTCCGCTGACCGCGGCGCTGTCCATGCTGGCGCGGGAACATCTGACCGGCGAGCCCGTGCCCGAGGCCGCGCGCCGCGTGGTGGACCTGTGGCGGGACACGCTGGGCGACCGTGCCGACGAGGCCCTGACCGAGATGGCCAGCAAGGCCGAGGACCAGGAGGCCTTCGGCCGCGCCGCCCGCAAGCTGCTGGCCGCGCTCGACCTCGCCGAGGCCGAGGTGGAGGCCGAGAGCGAGGAGTCCCAGGACCAGGAGGACGAGGGCAGCGAGACCTCCGGCGCCCAGGACCAGAGCGGCGAAGGGGAAAGCAAGCCGCAGGAGGCCGAGAACCCGCTCGGCGCCCAGCCCGAGCAGACCGAGGGCCAGGCGGGCGAGGAGGAATCGGGCGAGCAGGAGGAGGATGACGGCGCCGCCGCCGAGGGCGAGGACCGCCCGGGCGGGCCGCAGCAGAGGAAGGAGGTGCCCGTCACGGACGACGCCTCCACCTACCGCGCCTTCTCCCGCCAGTTCGACGAGGAGATCTCGGCGGACGACCTTTGCGACCCGGAGGAGCTGGCCCGTCTGCGCCAGCAGCTCGACCAGCAGCTTTCCCACCTCCAGGGGGTCGTCTCCAAGCTGGCGAACCGGCTCCAGCGCCGGTTGCTGGCGCAGCAGCAGCGCGCCTGGGACTTCGACCTGGAGGAGGGCATGCTCGATGCCGCCCGGCTGGCGCGGATCATCGTGAACCCCATGCTTTCCCTCTCCTACAAGCAGGAGCGGGAGGCGGACTTCCGGGACACGGTGGTGACCCTGCTGATCGACAACTCCGGCTCCATGCGCGGGCGGCCGATCACGGTGGCGGCCATGTGCTGCGACATCCTGGCCCGCACGCTGGAGCGCTGCGCGGTGAAGGTGGAGATCCTGGGCTTCACCACCCGCGCCTGGAAGGGCGGCCAGTCGCGCGAGCGCTGGGTGCAGGAGGGCAAGCCGCGCAACCCCGGCCGGCTGAACGACCTGCGCCACGTCGTCTACAAGGCCGCCGATGCCCCCTGGCGGCGGGCGCGCAAGAACCTCGGCCTGATGCTGCGCGAGGGCCTGCTGAAGGAGAACATCGACGGCGAGGCGCTGGACTGGGCCTATCGCCGCCTGATGCAGCGGCCGGAGCGCCGGCGCATCCTGATGGTGATCTCGGACGGAGCGCCGGTGGATGACAGCACGCTGTCCGTGAACCCCGGCAACTACCTGGAGCGCCACCTGCGCAAGGTGATCGGCGAGATCGAGGGGCGCGACGCGGCGGAGCTGATCGCCATCGGCATCGGCCACGACGTGACCCGCTACTACCGCCGCGCCGTGACCATCGTGGATGCCGAGGAGCTGGGCGGCACCATGCTGAAGAAGCTCACCGAACTGTTCGACGAGGACGCGGCCGCCGCCTGGCACCGCGCGGCGGCGGAGCGGGCGCCGGTGATGGTGTGATGGTGATGGTGTGATGCCGGATGGCGGGCCCCCGGCGCGGGGCCCGCGGCCGGCGCCACCGGGGTTGCGGCGGCGCGCCATGGGGCGCCGCTCGGCCATGGCGGCCCTGATGGGAACGGCCGCGTGCGGGGTCACGGCGGGCTGCGGCCTGCAGCGTCCCCTCACCCGCTTCGAGGACCTGCCGGACCCGCTGCCGCGCATGGCGCTTCGCCCGCTCGGGGTCATGGCGCTGAACACGGAGCGGTTGGGGGCGGATGGCCTTTCGGCGGTGCACGTGTCGCCCGGCCTGACCGTGACCGCGATCGGCGACCGCGGGCGCTGGTGCCAGGCGCAACTGGTGCTGGCCGCCGATGGCGCGCCGCTGGGGCTGGAGGCGCCGCGGGCCGGGCCCCTGCGCGACATCGCCGGCCGCCCTCTTCCCCTGGGCTTCCTGGGGGATGCGGAATGCCTGGCTGAACTGCCGGACGGGTCCTGGCTGGTGGGCTTCGAGCGGCTGCACCGGATCTGGCGCTACCGGAGCCTGGACGGTGCCTGCGAGCCGGTGGAGGCACCGCCGGGGATCGCGGGCTGGCCGGGCAATGGCGGGCTGGAATCCCTCGGCGTGCTGGCGGACGGGCGCTGGCTGGCCATCGCGGAAAGCGAGCGCCCGCCGGCGGATGATGGCGCCCGCCTGGCCTGGGTGGGCGGGCCCGGGCGATGGCGGCGCTTTCTTTACCGCCCCTCCCCCGGGCACGACCCCAGCGACCTCTGCCCCCTGCCCGATGGCGGGGCGCTGGTGCTGGAGCGGCACGCGAGCTTTCCCCAGGGGTTCTCCGCGCGGCTGATGCGCCTGCCACCCATTCCGGCCTCGCCGGGCGTGATGGAGGGGGTTCTGGCCGCGCATCTCGCGCCGCCCCTGCCCAGCGACAACTGGGAGGGGGTCAGTGCCTTCCGCCACAACGGGCGCGACCTGGTGGCGGTGATCTCCGACGACAACCAGATGTTCTTCCAGCGCACGCTGCTGATGGTGCTGGGCTGGGAGGATCAGGCGGCCGCCTGATCCTCCAGAACCCTGCCACGGGGCAGGGTGAGCCAGGTGCGGGCGCCGATGCCCGGCGCGGCCTCCAGCGTCAGTTCCCCGCCATGGGCGCGCATCAGTTCGCGCGCGGCGGAAAGGCCAAGGGAAAGGCCGCGCGTGCCCTCCCCCAGCCCGGCCCCGAGGCCGGAAAGATCATCCCGCGGCAGGCCCGCCCCCTCGTCCTCGATCACCAGGGCCACGGTTTCGGCCGCGCGGACGACGCGGAGCGCGATGCAGTCGCCGGCGCGGGTTTCGCGGGCGGCGCGCGCCAGGGACTGGGTGATGGCCCGGCACAGCGCGCGGCGGTCGGCCAGCAGGGTGAGCGCCTCGGCCTCGGGCGTGATGCGCCAGTGGCGGGCGCCCTCCCCCATCAGGCGCGACACGCTTTCCACGGCCTCGTGCAGGAGGGGGCAGAGGGGGATCCGGCTTTCGGCCAGGCCACGGGGACCGGGCTGGGCCAGGAGGTGGTCGGCCACTTCCTCGGACAGGCAAAGCAGGCGGCGCCCCTCGGCCTCCACCTGGGTGGCGGCGGATGGGGGCAGCCGGGCGGCGAGGCCGAGAAGGGACAGGCCGGGCGCCTCAAGCTCCCGGGCGATCATGCCGAGGCAGCGACCCTGGGCCTGCGCGCGAAGCGTGGCCTGCTCCGCGCAGAACTCGGCGGCGCGGGCGCGGTCGAGCAGGAAGGCGGCGGCGGCGGCGGGAACCAGCGCCGCGCAAAGGGCGGCCAGGGTGAGGAACTGTGTCTCCATGCGGGGGAGACTGCCAGCGCCGGCCCTGCCGAATGGTGAACACGGGCATGGTCATCGCAGGAGCGGCGTCGGACATGACAACGGCGCGAGGGAAAACCCCCGCGCCGTGGTGCAGCGTCGTCAACGGGAGGCGTATGGCCTCAGGCGGCGGCCTTCTTGGCCTGGGCGCGGGCGATGCGGCGCTTCAGCACCATCGCCTCGGGCGGCAGGGAGCGGTCGGGCGTGCCGAGCAGGAAGGCGTCGAGCCCGCCATTGTGCTCCACCGTGCGGATGCCGCGGGTGGAAAGGCGCATCTGGATGGAGGTGCCCAGCACGTCGGAGAAGAAGGAGGCCTCCTGCAGGTTGGGCAGGAAGCGCCGGCGGGTCTTGTTGTTGGCGTGGCTGACATTGTTGCCGGCCTGGACGCCCTTGCCGGTGATGCCGCAGCGGCGGGACATGGTGAAAACCCCAGATTGACGCGCGCGCGGGACGCGCGGGCAGGCGTTGGAAACGGATGAGGCGGGGCTAATGCCCGCAGCACCCGCCGGAGTCAAGGCGCGCGGGCATCGGCACGGCCCTTCAGGGGGTGCAGGGCCGGATGGCCTCCGGCACGGGCGGGGTGGCCGGGGGCTCGAAGACCGCGAGGTACTCGGAACGGGGCGGCTGTTCCAGCAGCCAGTGGAAGGCGACCTGCCGGTAGCCGGCCGCCGCCATCTCGCAGGCCAGCAGGGCACGGGGGGTGCCGTGGCGCGGGGTGGCGTCGTCCACGTCCAGGACGCCGACGCGGGCGCCGGAGCGCAGCGCCGGGACGAGGTTGGCGAGCAGGGCGAAGGGCTGCTCGATCTCGTGATACATGTGGACCAGCAGGGCGACATCGGTGGAGGCCGGCGGCAGCCGGGGATCGCCCGCCTCGCCCAGGCCGACCGACACGTTGGGCAGGTCCGCCACCCGGCGGCGCAGGCGGGCCAGGTATTGTGGCACCACGTCCTGCGCCAGCACCCTTCCCTGCGGCCCCACGCGCTGTGCCAGACGGACGGTGTAGTAGCCGGACCCCGCGCCGATATCGGCCACCGTCTGACCCGGGCGGATGCCGAGCCACCCGATCACCCGCTCGGCCTCCCCGACCCGCTCGCGCGCGTCCTCCCCCGCCCACTGGTCCGAGACGACGGAGGCCACGGGGCGCACCGGGCCGGGAAAGCGGCTGGCTGGAATCCCGGGCGGGCCGAGATGGGCCGCCGCGCCCCCGGCCGTGTCCTGGGCCTCCCCGCAGGAGGACAGCAGCGCGAGGGCAAGCGCGAGGCCGAGGGTGCGTCGGGACATGGAGGAAAGGTGGAGGCCCGCCCCTGCCCCGCAAGACCGGCAGGCGCCGGATCTAGGAGGGACCGGCGCCCTCGGACTGGGAACGCCGCATCTCGTGCAGCTCCCCGCTTTCCACCGAGGCAAGGGCGCTGCGGAGGACGCGGGCGATGGCACGGTCCTCCATGGTGCGGGCCATCAGGCCCAGCGCGCCGCCGAGAAGGGCGGAGGCGACGGAGATCGGGGCGATCCCCTGCTCGATCATGTATTCGATGGCCTTGTCGGTCACGGAGCCGGCGTGGCTCAGGTCCTCGGGCGCATCGCCTTGCGGGTCCAGGGTCATGCCCGGGGCCTCCTGCTGTTCTGTCGCGTGTTGAAGCCAGATGGTCAGACGGGCGCGGGAGCGGAAGCCCCCGCGGTTGCGGGGCTGGCCTGCCTTGCGGCCGGCCCCTCGGCCTCGGGCAGCACGTCGCGCGCGGCGGCGGCGGCCTCGGCCAGCGCGACCGCCTGGGCCTGGCGCCGCCACATGGCGGCGTAGAGCCCTTCGGCGGCCACGAGTTCGGCATGGGTGCCGCGCTCGGCGATGCGGCCCTCGGAGAGCACGATGATCTCGTCGGCCTCCACCACCGTGGACAGGCGGTGGGCGATGACCAGCGTGGTGCGCCCGCGCGAGACGCCGCGCAGCGCCGACTGGATTTCCTGCTCCGTGCGGGTGTCGAGCGCGCTGGTCGCCTCGTCGAGGATGAGGATGCGCGGGTTCTTGAGGATGGTGCGGGCGATGGCCACCCGCTGCTTCTCGCCGCCCGAGAGCTTCAGGCCGCGCTCGCCCACCCGGGTCTTGTAGCCCTCGGGCAGGCGGAGGACGAAGTCGTGGACCTGGGCCAGCTTCGCGGCCTCCACCACCTCCGCCTCGGTCGCGTCGGGGCGGCCATAGGCGATGTTGTAGAAGATGGTGTCGTTGAACAGCACCGTGTCCTGCGGCACCACCCCGATGGCGGCGCGCACGCTGTCCTGCGTCACGTCGCGTAGGTCCGCGCCGTCGATCACGATCCGGCCGCCCGAGACGTCGTAGAAGCGGAACATGAGGCGGGAAATGGTGGACTTGCCCGCGCCGGTGGGGCCGACGATGGCCAGCATCTTCCCGGGCGGCACGGCGAAGTCCACGCCGTGCAGGATCTCGCGGTTCGCGTTGTAGCCGAAGCGCACCTCCTCGAAGCGGACCTCGCCCCGGCCGGGGGGCAGCGACGGCGCGCCGGGCTTGTCGGCGATCTCGCGGCTTTCCCGCATCAGGGTGAACATGGCCTCCATGTCCACCAGGCCCTGCTTCATCTCCCGGTACACGAAGCCCAGGAAGTTCAGCGGCAGGTAGAGCTGGATGAGGTAGGTGTTGACCAGCACGAAGTCGCCCACCGTCATGCGGCCGGCGGCCACCCCGCGCGCGGCCATCAGCATCACGACCGTCAGGCCGATCGCGATCACCGCGGCCTGGCCCATGTTGAGGAAGTTCAGCGACACCTCGGAGCGGTTGTAGGCGTGCTCGTAGCGGGCGAGGGACGCGTCGTAGCGCCGCTCCTCGTGCCGTTCGTTGCCGAAATACTTCACCGTCTCGTAGTTCAGCAGGCTGTCGATGGCCCGCGTGTTCGCCTCCTGGTCGGTCTCGTTCATCTCGCGGCGGAAGCGCAGGCGCCAGTTGGTGAACATGAGCGTGAAGGTGACATAGAGGGCGATGGTGCCGAGGGTCACGGCCGCGAAGGAGAAGTCGAACAGCTTCCAGAGAATCACCGAGACCATGAGGATCTCGAAGATCGTCGGGATGATGTTGAAGATCATGAAGTCGAGGACGAAGTTGATGCCCCGCGTGCCGCGCTCGATCACGCGCGACAGCCCGCCCGTCTGCCGGTCCAGGTGGAAGCGGAGCGAAAGGGCGTGCATGTGGGTGAAGACCTGCAGCGCGATGCGCCGCCCGGCCCGGCCCTGCACCTTGGTGAAGACGGCGTCCCGCAGCTCCCCGAAGGCGGAGGAGGCGACGCGCAGCAGGCCGTAGCCGACCACCAGCGCCACCGGCACGGTCAGGATGGCGGCGGTGCCGCCCGCCGCCCCTTCCCCCAGGTGCGGGGTCAGGGCGTTGACGGCGCGGGAATAGGCGATCGGGACCAGGACATTGGCGACCTTGGCCAGCGCCAGCAGCACGAGCGCGATGACCACGCGGGCGCGCAGGCCCGGCTCGCCCTCCGGCCAGAGATAGGGGGCGAGGCTGCGGAGGGTGGCGAAGGTGCCGCGGGTGGCGGGCTGGCTTGCTGACGGACTGGCGGATGGGCTGGCTGATTGGGCGGCGGACACGCGCGAACTCCGGTGCGGGCCGCGCCTCGGGGCCTGGGCGACGCCCTCCGGGCATGGAGGGGCCGGCGCCGTGCCGGGCGGGTCCGGGATAAGGGGCCGGCCATCCTCACGCGGATGGGAGCGGCGTCGTAATACAGATGGGGCCTCCCGGCGCCGGGCGCCAGCGGGGAATGCCGCATGGCGGGGATGCCCCGCGCCGCGCCGCGGGGCAGGATGGGCGCATGGACCCCTTCGCCCGACACATCGCCGCGTGCAACAACCTGCCCTCCCCGGCCGGATACCTGCCCTTCCGCATCGGGGAGGCGCAGGTGGGATGGCTGGAGCCGGAGGCGGCGCGGGCCCTGACCTTCCTGCCGGGGCAGGTGCATTTCGGCCCCGACGGGGTTTCCCTGGCGGCCGGGCCACGCGGCGCGGCCGGGCGGAGCGGGGCGCTGGCCGAGATCGCGCGCAGCCTGGCCCGGGCAGGCTTCGGCCGCATCCGGGGGGAGGAGTTCGACGTCCGGGCCACGCCGGACGGCCCGGTGCTGGGCGTGGTGGACCGCGGCGTGCTGCCGGCGCTGGGCATCATCAGCCAGGGCGTTCACGTGAACGGGCTGGTGCGGCGGCCTCCGGGTCCCGGCGGCGGGCTGCACCTCTGGGTGGGCTGGCGCGCCAGGGACAAGGCGGTGGCGCCCGGGCAGATGGACAACGTGGTGGCCGGCGGCATCCCGGCCGGGCTGACGCCGGAACGCTGCCTCGTGAAGGAGGCGGAGGAGGAGGCCTCCCTGCCGGCCCCCCTCGCGGCGCAGGCGCGGCCGGCGGGCCGGGTGTCCTACATCATGCGCACGGATGAGGGGATGCGGCGGGACCTCCTGCACGTCTTCGACCTGGAGATGCCGGAGGGCGTGGTGCCGCGCCCCAACGACGACGAGGTGGAGCGATTCGAGCTGTGGCCCATCGCGCGCGTGATGGAGGCGGTGCGCGACACGGAGAGCGTGAAGTTCAACGTGAACCTGGTGCTGATCGACCTCTTCCTGCGGGAGGGAATGCTGGAGGATGGCGACGGGGCGCTCCGGGCCGGCCTGAACCAGCTGGCCTAGCGCCCCTACTTCCGGCGAGGTGGCCTCACGCGGCGCGGATGCCGTTGAGGAAGGCATCGACC
>NZ_JBHLVZ010000130.1:0-534 GCF_042433125.1 Muricoccus vinaceus
CGCTCGGCGCAGCCATTCCCCTCGGGTGCCCGCACGAAGGCGGGTGAGCTCTCGATACCGAGGAACGTAAGCTCGCCTTGGAAAGCATCGGACATGTACTGGCTGCCGTGGTCATGGCGGAGTGCGAGGCCCGCCGCGATGCCCTTGGCGAAGCCGCCGAAGTGCTGGCGCACGCCCTGCCTGAGGGGTTCCAGCGCCTCGAAGCGGGTGCCGCGCCGGGCAGCATGCAGGCCGACGCACCCGGCGCTGTGGTGATCGACGGCAACGAACACCGCCGCCTGACCCTCAGCCGTCCAGGTGGTGGTCATGTCGGTCGCCCACATGGTGTCCACCGTGTCAGGGATGATGGTGCCGTCGTGGTTGCGCGGGCCTCGAGGGCTGCCGACCCGGGAAGGTGCAAGCAGGTCGTGCTCGCGCATGAGCCGCAGCACCCGACGCCGGGACGTTCGGACGCCCTGCATGCGCAGCCTCGCCCAAACCTTGCGGTGTGTCCTCGCCATGGAAGGGGGAGGCCGCGAGGACAGCCCGGATCGC
>NZ_JBHLVZ010000131.1:0-1773 GCF_042433125.1 Muricoccus vinaceus
CCGGAGGGGTTCTGGCGTCGCGAGATGGGCCGGGTGTCCTGGATGCGGGCGCCGACCAGGATCAAGAACACGAGCTTTGAGGGCGACGTCTCGATCCGCTGGTTCGAGGACGGGGTGCTCAACATCAGCGAGAGCTGCCTGGACCGGCACGTGGAGGGCGGGCGGGGCGACCAGGTGGCGATCGTCTGGGAGGGCGACGACCCGAACTCGGACCAGCGGGTGACCTATCGCGACCTGCTGGCGCGCGTGTGCCGCCTGGCCAATGCCATGAAGGCGCTCGGCGTGCGGCGCGGCGACCGGGTGTCCATCTACCTGCCCATGATCGTCGAGGCGGCGGTGGCCATGCTGGCCTGCGCGCGGCTCGGCGCCGTGCACTCCATCATCTTCGGCGGCTTCTCGCCCGACAGCCTGGCCAGCCGGGTGCAGGACTGCGAGAGCACGCTGCTGATCACCGCCGACGAGGGCCGCCGCGGCGGCCGCACGGTGCCGCTCAAGGCCAATGCCGACGAGGCGCTCAGGTCCTGCCCCACGGTCAAGGCGGTGATCGTGGCCCGCAACACCGGCGGCAAGGTCGAGATGCAGGAAGGGCGCGACCACGACTGGGCGACGCTGTGTGACGCGCAATCCGCCGAGTGCGCCCCCGAGCCCATGGGGGCGGAGGACCCGCTCTTCATCCTCTACACCTCGGGCTCCACCGGAAAGCCCAAGGGCGTGCTGCACACCACCGGCGGCTACGCCGTCTGGGCCGCCTTCACCCACGAGATCGTCTTCGACTACCGCCCGGGCGAGGTCTACTGGTGCACCGCCGACGTGGGCTGGGTCACCGGCCACACCTACATCGTCTACGGCCCGCTCGCCAACGGCGCCACCACCCTGATGTTCGAGGGCGTGCCGAACTGGCCCGACACCAGCCGCTTCTGGCGGGTCATCGACAAGCACCAGGTCAACATCTTCTACACCGCGCCCACCGCCATCCGCGCCCTGATGCGCGAGGGCGAGGAGCCCGTGAGGAAGACGTCCCGCAAGTCCCTGCGCGTCCTCGGCTCGGTGGGCGAGCCCATCAACCCCGAGGCCTGGCTCTGGTACTACCGCGTGGTCGGCGAGGAGCGCTGCCCGATCGTCGACACCTGGTGGCAGACCGAGACCGGCGGCATCCTGATCTCGCCGCTGCCCGGCGCGGTGGCGCAGAAGCCGGGTTCCGCCACCCTGCCGCTGCCCGGCGTGTTCCCGGCGCTCGTCGACAACGAGGGCAACCTGCTGGACGGCGCGGTGGAGGGCAACCTCGTGATCACCGACAGCTGGCCCGGGCAGATGCGCACCGTGTTCCGCGACCACGAGCGCTTCGTCCAGACCTACTTCTCCACCTTTCCCGGCAAGTACTTCACCGGCGACGGCGCGAGGCGCGACGCCGACGGCTACTACTGGATCACCGGGCGCGTGGACGACGTGCTCAACGTGTCCGGCCACCGCATGGGCACCGCCGAGATCGAGAGCGCCCTCGTCGCCCACCCCAAGGTGGCCGAGGCCGCCGTGGTCGGCATGCCCCACGAGATCAAGGGCCAGGGCATCTACGCCTACGTCACCCTGAACGCCGACGAGGAACCCACCGACGCGCTCCGACGCGAGCTCGTCGCCTGGGTGCGCCGCGAGATCGGCCCCATCGCCTCGCCGGACGCCATCCAGTGGGCGCCGGCCCTGCCCAAGACACGCTCGGGCAAGATCATGCGGCGCATCCTCCGCAAGATCGCCGCCAACGAAACCGACAGCCTCGGC
>NZ_JBHLVZ010000132.1:0-1256 GCF_042433125.1 Muricoccus vinaceus
GGCGCAGGGTGGTTTCACGGCCGAGTTCGGGATGGGATCGGGTGTGGCACACTCGCTGTAGGCACCAGGCCACCGGGCCGGAACGTTTGATCTGGATCTCTGCCTGTGATGGGGCGGAGTGATGGTTAGGTGTGTGTTTGCGTGTTGGTGCTGCGTGCGGCGAGGTTTTTAGCCTCATGTTGTGAGGGGTGATGAGTTCGATCGGGCGATTAGGACCGCTCGGCTGCGCTTGTTACCAAGCTTCCACCTGCGGCCTATCAACGTGATGGTCTATCACGGCCCTTGGGGAGACCTCGTCTTGAGGCTGGTTTCCCGCTTAGATGCCTTCAGCGGTTATCCGTTCCGCACTTAGCTACCCGGCGATGCCACTGGCGTGACAACCGGTGCACCAGAGGTGCGTCCATCCCGGTCCTCTCGTACTAGGGACAGATCCTCTCAAGTCTCCAACACCCATGGCAGATAGGGACCGAACTGTCTCACGACGTTCTAAACCCAGCTCACGTACCGCTTTAATCGGCGAACAGCCGAACCCTTGGGACCTGCTCCAGCCCCGGGATGCGATGAGCCGACATCGAGGTGCCAAACCTCCCCGTCGATGTGGACTCTTGGGGGAGATCAGCCTGTTATCCCTAGAGTACCTTTTATCCGTTGAGCGATGGCCCTTCCACGCGGGACCACCGGATCACTAAGGCCGACTTTCGTCTCTGCTCGCGCTGTCGCGCTCGCAGTCAGGCGGGCTTGTGCCTTTGCACTCAACAGCCGATGTCCGACCGGCCTGAGCCCACCATCGCGCGCCTCCGTTACACTTTGGGAGGCGACCGCCCCAGTCAAACTGCCCACCAGGCAGGGTCCCGACCCCGGCTAACGGGGTTCGGTTAGACGCCAGAAAGAAACAGGGTGGTATTTCAAGGTTGCCTCCACCTGAGCTAGCGCCCCGGCTTCATCGGCTCCCACCTATCCTACACAGTTCCTTCCTGGCGCCACTGCCAAGCTGCAGTAAAGGTTCATAGGGTCTTTCCGTCTGACCACGGGTACCCCGCATCTTCACGGGGAATTCAATTTCGCTGAGTCCATGCTGGAGACAGTGGGGAGGTCGTTACGCCATTCGTGCAGGTCGGAACTTACCCGACAAGGAATTTCGCTACCTTAGGACCGTTATAGTTACGGCCGCCGTTTACCGGGGCTTCAGTTCAATGCTCTCACATCTCCCTTTAACCTTCCGGCACCGGGCAGGCGTCAGACCCTATACGTCATCT
>NZ_JBHLVZ010000133.1:0-970 GCF_042433125.1 Muricoccus vinaceus
ACGTCCGAGCGGTCTTCGGCACCGGAAGCCAGCTGCAACTCCCAGATTGCCACTTCGCCCGCGCCCGGCAGTCGGCCCAGCGCGTTGACGTACAGGCTCTGCGCGAACTCCGAATCGGTCTGGTTGCCATGGACCACCAGGAACTCGTTCGAGGCTTCCACGTGGTTTCCGAAGTCCTCCAGGCTCATGCCGGCCCGGAGCAGGTCGGCGAAGAGCACCAGCCCGCCGGCCTCGGCATCGCGGCCGAAGGCGGCCTGGTAGGTGGCACGGATCAGCCCGGCATTCGCGTCGACCACGAAGACGCCCGACCCGGTTGCGCCGCTCCAGGCCTGCTGCGCCTCTGTCGAGTTGGCGATCCCCGCCAGCACCTGCGCGCGCGAGGCGCCCGCGGCCATCTGGCCATACCAGAAGGCTGCACCCTCCGCCTCGACATCTCGGAAGAGAAGCTCCTGGTAAGTGGTCTCCACGAACTGGCTGTCGGTCTGGTTCCCATGGTGCAGCTGGTACTCGGCGCTGGTGAGGAAGCCGCGCGCGACCTCCACGCGATCGACATCCGCGCCCGGACCGCCCGACCAGGTGGTCAGACCGCTCGCGTCTCCCTGGCGGCCCAGCACGCCGCCGTAAAGCCGCGTGACGAAGGCGGCATCGGTGCCGCTGCCGAAGCTCAGCGTGCCGTCGGCCAGCCGCACCTCGTCGGTGCCGGCGGGCGGCGCCAGCATGTCGCCATCCGCCACGCGGGCCTGCACCTCCTGATAGGTCAGCACGCGGGTGTCGGACAGGCCGTCCATCGGCGGGGCAACGGGCACCGCGCGCGGGGCGACCACGTTGGTGGACTCACTGAACGTCGTGCCGCTCACCCCGAGCGCATCGACGAAGTGCGCCGCCACGCGAACGGCATGGCCGATGTCCTCGCGCGCCAGGGCGTAGCTGTTCCCCTCCGCACCGGAGATGTTGGTCCAGCCGCCGTTCC
>NZ_JBHLVZ010000134.1:0-2404 GCF_042433125.1 Muricoccus vinaceus
GATCAGCCAATTTCACGCGTCACAGCAGGCGTCGACGATGCTCTTGTAGGTGTCGAGGACGCGGTTGCTGAGCTTGTTGGCGCGTAGAAGGGCCCAGGCGTTCTCGACCGGGTTCAACTCGGGCGCATAGGGCGGCAGGTGCGGAAGCGTGATGTTCTCGGGCACACGCAGTTGTCCGCCGGTTTGGTGCCAGCCCGCGCCGTCCAGGACGAGCACCGCATGGGAGCCGTGGCTCGCTTGGGTGCTGATCTCGGCCAGATGCAGGTTCATCATGGCGGCGTTGGCGGCGGGCAGCACGAGGCCTGCGCCAATGCCGCGGGCGGGACAGACGGCGCCGAACAGACAGGCCCAGGTATAGCGCTGGTCCCGCGGCGCCGGGGGACGTGAGCCGCGTTCGGCCCAGACGCGGGCGAGCGTGCCCTGCTGACCCACGCGGGCCTCGTCTTACATGAGGGTTCAGGCGTCAAGGGCGTTCTGGGCGGCGGATCTCCTTATCTGCTGGTGTCGTTAGCTGGGTGTGTGGGGTCCGGGGTAGTCTGCACTGCAGCTACAGCTGCATCACCTTACATGCGGTCGGGTCCATGTGGATCCCGTACCATAATGCCTCATGCACGAGGCGTAGCCCCGGTAGGGCGCGACCAACCTGCCACTCGGCAGTTTGCGATGACCATTGACGAAGACGGCCGCACTCCCTCCCCATTGCTGCTGGCGCTATCGTGCCGGCAGCAATTCCTATGCCCTCGCGCGAACAGCCACACCGTCGGGTATCTGCCCGGTTTCGGTGTAGCGCCACAGCGCGATCAGCAGCTTTCTAGCCATTGCGACGATCGCGATCCGCCGCGTGCGCCCTTGCAGCGTCCCGACCCGGGTGCGGAACCATGCTGCCAGCGCGCTCCCCGGCTGATAGCGTAGCCAGAGCCAGGCAAGCTGGACCATGGTCGTGCGCGCCCGCGGGTTCCCAGAGCGTCCGATGCGCCGGTCGCGGTCCATGGTTCCACTCTGGTATGGTGTTGGTGTTAGGCCGACGTAGCTGGCCAACTGCTTACGATTGCTGAACGGGCGATACAGCACCTCTCTCACCAGCACAGCGGCAAAGTTCTCGCCGATGCCTCGGATCCGTTGGAGAATTGTGACCTTCTGCGAGGCAGCTTCGTCGGGTGCCGCTGCGAGCGTTGCAGTCCGCTCAGCGTCAGCCTCACGGATCAACTCCATCGTTAAAACCAGCCGCCGGCGAAGTCGGTGCAACTCGGCCAACAGGTGCGGCGGCATGGCCCGACCGTCACCACTCCGCAGCGCATTGAGGTCGCGCTCCCAAGTGCGTAACGACGGCCTCTGCCGAATGCCCTGTGTCGCAAGCAGGGCGAGGATGCGGTTCTCGAACCGCGTGCGATCCTGAACCAGCTGCTCCCGCTCGCGATGCGGTCGCTTGGCGTCCTCCTCCTCCGGTGTGGGTACTCTTACCATGCTGCAGACTTGGTGGTCCCCACCGACATAGGCGGCCAACACGCGCAGCAGGCCCTCCGCGTCAAGCCGGTCCGTTTTGGCCCGGCGTGCCCGGCGGTTCACCAGAATGCTTGTCGGTTCGACGACGTAGGTCAGCACCCCATTCGCGGTCAGCAATCGGTGCAACCAGAAGCCATCCCGTCCTGCCTCGAAGCAGCAGACGAGTTGGGCAACCTGGTCAAGCCCGTTGACCCTTCGGGCACGCAGGTCGCCGACTAGCGTTAGCAGTGCCTTACTGTCACCGGCATCAATGCGGTGCATTCGGCTCTTGGCAGCTCCAGGCAGGCGCGTGCCGACGAGCCACACCGAAGTGCTGAACTCGATGGCAATGTGGATGATGTTATCGTTCGATGGCACGGCAGTGGCTCCGGTCTGATGGCGGACACCTGCCAGTCTGAACGGCTAGACCAAGCAATGTCTGCTCTCATAGCATCTGCCACCAGACCTCTGCGCCTGGGCGTCGTGGCCGGAGTGCTGGGGGCGTGTCACCAGGCGTCGGAACCCCAGGCGGCGCAGCACGTCGCCGACGCTGCGCTCGGCCAGCACCACACCGAAGCGGGCCGCGATGACGCGCGCCAGATCTGTCCGCCTCCAGCGGACCACACCATGCTCGGCCAGGTCCGGACCCTGCCGAACCAGCCCGGCCAGCGCCGCCTCCTGCTCCGGCGAGAGGCGTGGCTTGGGGCCACGCTCGCCGGACCGGCCCAACAGCCCGGCAAGGCCTTCGGCTTTGTCCGGCGAACCCCTTGACGTAGCGATGCACCCAGTCCTGCAGCGTCTGACGGTCCATGCCTGCGGTCCGCGCCGCCTCCGTGCGCGATGCCCTCTCCAGCACCCATGCCAAGGCCAACATCCGACGTGCAGCCGAGCCATTGCGCGAGCGTCCCGCCGCGCGCCGCAG
>NZ_JBHLVZ010000135.1:0-843 GCF_042433125.1 Muricoccus vinaceus
ATTGCGTGGAGGAAGCTGGTGAGGAGGGCGAGCAAAAGGGCCCTGAGGTGGGCGAGGATTTTGCGGATGTTGTGCCCGCAGCCGCACAGCACGGCGTAGAGGGCGTCACCGATGGTGCTCTTGAGGGCGCATCGGGCGAGGCGTCCGTCGGACTTCATGTGGCCGATCTCGGGCTCGATGGCGCTGCGGCGGCGCAGGAGCTTGCGCAGGCGTGGCGTGAGGCTGCGGCGCGTGCCGCTGACGAGCACCGTCGTGCGCTGCACGCTGTGGCCGCGGTAGCCACGGTCGACCACGGCGAGGCTGGGGCAGGATCCGGTGAGAGTCTCCACCTGCTGGAGGGCGTCCGCGAGGGTGTGCCCGTCGTAGGGGTTGCCGGGCATGGAGCGCATGCCGACGACAAAGCCGCCGGTGAGCGTGGTGGCGATGCTGACCTTGCAGCCGAACTCATAACGGATGCGGGCCTTGCCCTTCGAGATGCAGTCCACCTCCGGCTCGTGCAGGGCGTAGAGCTTGCCCGTGCTTTTGGGCGTTTGCCGCAGCAGGCGGGTGACGAGGGTCATGCGTTGCTCGATCCGCGTCCGCAGCCCTCCCTCGGGGGTGGCGCCGAGCTTGCGGCCGATGTCGCGAAGGACGCGTCCCGTGTAGCCCCTGAGCGTGCGCAGCGCCTTGCGCATGCGGCGGAACTGCCGGGCATGGGCGTGACGCCCAGCCTGGGCGGCCAGGCGCGGAGCCTTACGGTTGTAGTTCTGTCGCAGTCGGATCCCGGCCTTTCCAGCCAGCGCTACCAGGGAGCAACGGGCCCTCTCGTAAAGGCGGCTGTCGGTCGGATGCGCGATGGCCTTC
>NZ_JBHLVZ010000136.1:0-1062 GCF_042433125.1 Muricoccus vinaceus
CGCAGGCCCTCGTCCATGGCGATGGGGGCGATCAGCTCCACCGACATCGACACGTTGTCGCCGGGCATCACCATCTCCACGCCCTCGGGCAGCTGCACCACGCCCGTCACGTCCGTCGTGCGGAAGTAGAACTGCGGGCGGTAGTTGGTGAAGAACGGCGTGTGACGGCCACCCTCCTCCTTGGTCAGCACATAGGCCTCGGCCTTGAACTTGCTGTGCGGCTTGATCGAGTTCGGAGCCGCCAGAACCTGGCCGCGCTCCACGTCCTCGCGCTTGGTGCCGCGCAGCAGCGCGCCGATGTTGTCGCCGGCCATCCCGCTGTCCAGCAGCTTGCGGAACATCTCGACGCCCGTCACCGTGGTCTTCACGGTGTCCTTCAGGCCGACGATCTCGACCTCCTCGCCCACCTTGATGATCCCGCGCTCAACGCGCCCGGTCACCACCGTGCCGCGGCCGGAAATGGAGAACACGTCCTCCACCGGCATCAGGAACGGACGGTCCACCGCCCGCTCGGGCTGCGGAATGAAGGCGTCCACCGCCTCCATCAGCTTCAGGATCGCCTGCTCGCCCTGCTCGGGGCTCTTGTCCTCGAGTGCCATCAGCGCCGAGCCGTGGATGATCGGAATGTCGTCGCCCGGGAACTGGTAGGAGGACAGCAGCTCGCGAACCTCCATCTCGACCAGCTCCAGCAGGTCGGGGTCGGCCATGTCCACCTTGTTCAGGAACACGACCAGCGCGGGAACGCCGACCTGGCGCGCCAGCAGGATGTGCTCGCGCGTCTGCGGCATCGGGCCGTCGGCCGCCGACACCACCAGGATCGCGCCGTCCATCTGCGCCGCGCCCGTGATCATGTTCTTCACGTAGTCGGCGTGGCCGGGGCAGTCCACGTGGGCGTAGTGGCGGTTCGCCGTCTCGTATTCCACGTGCGCGGTCGAGATCGTGATGCCGCGCGCGCGCTCCTCGGGCGCCTTGTCGATCTGGTCGTACGCCGTGAACGACGCGCCGCCCGTCTTGGCCAGAACCTTCGTGATCGCCGCCGTCAGCGACGTCTTGCCGTGGTCC
>NZ_JBHLVZ010000137.1:0-1481 GCF_042433125.1 Muricoccus vinaceus
GCACAACTGCGCTACGCCATATCGTGGCGGAGGAGACCGGCACGACGGTGCTACCGCTACTAGGAGCCCGTCTCGGTAACCACATTTCGAGCTGACACTGTGGAGCGTTGAGGGGCGCCCGTGGTGCGCCAGCTTGCAGTGCGGGTCATCCTGTTGCTGCCTTGGCGAGCTTGGTGAGGTTGTGGGCGGTGCAGACCAGCGCCCACTCGTGTTTCACCTTCTCAAGGCCGCGGAGGAGGAGCTGTCGGAACCCTCGTGCCGCCTTGATCTGCCCAAACACGGGTTCGACCACCTGCTTGCGTAGTCGGTAGCGGCTGCGGCGGCCGGCGCGTTTGAGCCGCTGGCGCATGGCCGAGACCAGTGGGCCTCGGCGACGGTCCTCGCCGCCATCGGGGTGCTTGGCGCGGCCGGTAGCGACGTAGCCGCGGATGCCGCGCCGGTCGAGGTCGGCCAGGTTGGCCTCCGAGCAGTAGCCGCTGTCGGCGGAGACCTCGGCGGGCGTAACGCCGGTGTTGGTAGTGACGGCGTCGAGCAGCGGTCCCAAGGCGTCCTGGTCGGAGGCGTTGTTGGTCAGGTGATGCGCCACAATGACCTGCGCGGTCGCGTCCACCGCAGCCCCGGCGTTGTAGGCCTGCACGAAGCCGTCGCGGCCCTTCATGATCCGGCTCTCCGGATCGGTGAAGTTGCGCTGTGCAGTGGGCCTGGGCTCGCCCGGCGGGTGCTTCGGCTTGCGTCCGCGACGCCCACTCGGCGAGCCATCGGCCTTGGTTCCCGGATCTGGCTTGGCGGCCGCAGCAGCAAGCGCCTCGGCCTCGAGTTCCGCCTTCGCGGCACGGATCCGCTCCAGGCGGCGCGCCTTGTCGCGCATCCAGGCCGGCATCTCGTCGCCGCGCCGCTCGGCCCCGAGAGTGGCGTCCTCCTCGGCATCCGTCCCCTCCGCCTGCGCCAGCCAGCCTTCGACCTCGGCCGCCAGTTCGGCCTCAGCCGGGCCCATCCGGGCGTAGCTCATCGCCTTATGCTTGGAGGCATTGGCCCGCAGCTTGGTGCCGTCCACCGCGACATGGCCAAGGCCGACCAGACCGGCGTGTCGGCACAAGGTGAGCACCTGCACGAAGAGGTCGGCCAAGGCCGTCAGGTGGCGCCGGCGGAACTCGCTGATGGTGCGGAAGTCCGGCCGGTTCAGCGCCGTCACCGCCTGGAAGTCCAGGCGCTCTTCGCAGGCGCGCGCGATCCGCCGCGACGAATAGACACCACGGCCGTAGGCGTAGAGCAGCAGCGCCACCATCATCGCCGGGTGGTACGGCGGATAGCCACGAGGCTCCGTGTAGGCCGAAAGGATGGCGGAGAGGTCGAGTTCCTCCGCCACGATGTCGCGGACCAGATGCGCAGGATGCCCCTGAGGTACGAACTCCTGCACCGAGGGCGGCAGCAGCCAGACCTCGTCCACCTTCCAGGGCCGAAAGCTCTTCGTCATGCCGCCG
>NZ_JBHLVZ010000138.1:0-1115 GCF_042433125.1 Muricoccus vinaceus
AGCACAAGCAGGCTGCGACGATGCTCCTGCTCCAGGGGTAGATTGGCGAAGGTGCCTCTTTGAGGCGACCGACTTTTCTGGCGCTAACCTAGCAGGTGCGGTGCTGCGCGACGCATCCTTGCGGCGCACAAGCCTCGTAGGTGCGACGCTCATAAACATCGACGCACCGAATGCGCGGTTTCCCTTTAGCGACCTGTCAGGTGCTGACCTCACGGGCGCAGTGCTCTGGAATGCCGAACTGACACGTGCCGTGCTCCGTGGGGCGACGATGCGCCGAGTTAACCTGCGTGACGCGCAACTGTCCGATGTAGATCTGCGAGACGCCGACCTAACGGGATCCGACATGCGTGAGGCGAGTCTGAGTCGCGCCGATTTGGGCGGTGCCAAGCTGCGGGACGTGGATATGCGCGGTGCAAGGCTTGCCTCGACTGATCTGCGTGAAGCCGATTTGTCAGGCGCAAATTTAAACGGAGCCGACCTGACAGGAGCAATGCTTGCAGGTGCGCGCTGGAGCGACGGAGTCCGCATCTGCTCAGATGCCTCTGTCGGAGCGTGCCGGTGATATCTCCACTTGTTCCCTGACTGCGGATCCTGGCACCGCGCATCCTCTGAGTTCAGCGACCTTCGTCAAACGCCTCAAATCGGATGAATAGCAGGATAGTCGCCAAGGCTCTGCATTTCGCTGGCGTGGAGGGGAAAATCTGGCGGCGGCCTGAGAAGTCAATGCTGAACGAGGAGCCCATCCATGGCAAGTTTGCCAGACCCTTCTTTACCAGAAGATACTCAGGAGCGCCTCACGACATTGGGCGAGCTTGAGGATTGGCTGCGTACGCCCATGCTTGCCTTGAGTGGTGCATGGCTCGCTCTGGTGGTGCTGGAGCTTGCCTGGGGCGAGAGCCAGCTGCTCGAGACGATCGGTCTTGCGATCTGGGCTGTGTTTCTTGTTGAGTTCCTTTTGCGTCTCGCCCTAGCGCCCGACAAGGCGCGTTTCCTTCGTGCGAATTGGTTGTCAGCCATAGCCCTTGTGGCACCTGCTTTCCGGCTTCTGCGAGGGTTCCGTGTCCTGCGGCTAGCGCGCGCCGCCCGAGGCCTCCGGCTTGTGCGTGTGGTGGGGA
>NZ_JBHLVZ010000139.1:0-946 GCF_042433125.1 Muricoccus vinaceus
GCTGCTCGAGCGCGAGCTGCTGGAGGCCGAGGTCGCGGCCCTCAAGGGTGGCCGCCCTTTGGTTCGGCGGAAGTCACGGCCATGAGCCTGACGCTCTCGCCCAGCAGCGGCAGGCCTTACGGCCTGGCCAGGGTGTGCCGGATCTGGCGGGCAGCCCGGGCCACGATCTACCGCCATCGCCTGCCACCCCGGACGGAGCCGCCCAGGCGACCTGGGCCGGTCGGGTCCATGCCGGATGAGGCGCTGCTGGAGGCGATCCGGACCGTCCTCGCGGCCAGCCCCTTCCATGGCGAGGGGCACCGCAAGATCTGGGCAAGGCTGCGCATGAAAGGCATCCGGACCTCCAGGCGCCGGGTGCTTCGGCTCATGCGTGAGCACAACCTGCTCGCCCCATCGCGGGTCGGCAGCCCTCGAGGCCCGCGCAACCACGACGGCACCATCATCCCTGATGCCGTGGACATCATGTGGGGCACCGACATGACCACCACCTGGACGGCTGAGGGGCAGGCGGCGGTGTTCGTCGCCGTCGATCACCACAGCGCCGGGTGCGTCGGTCTCCACGCCGCCCGGCGCGGCACCCGCTTCGAGGCGCTCGAACCCCTCAGGCAGGGCGTGCGCCTGCACTTCGGCGGCTTCGCCAAGGACATCGCGGCGGGGCTCTCGCTGCGCCACGACCACGGCTCGCAGTACATGTCCGACGCCTTCCAGGGCGAGCTGACGTTCCTCGGCATCGAGAGCTCGCCCGCCTTTGTGCGGGCACCCGAGGGGAACGGCTGCGCCGAACGCTTCATCCGAACCCTCAAGGAGAACCTCCTGTGGGTGCAGACCTTCGACACCGTCGAGCAGCTCCGCCAGGCGCTCCTCGAGTTCCGCCAGACCTACAACTCAACCTGGCTCCTCGAGCGTCACAGTTTCAGAACACCGGACGCCGTCCGCGAGGATCAGC
>NZ_JBHLVZ010000014.1:0-20971 GCF_042433125.1 Muricoccus vinaceus
TGCACCCCATCGGCGGATACCGTCCGCTTGCGGGGCGTCTCATTCAACTGTGGGGCGGAGGACGTCCGCATTAGGTTGCGCGTTGACTGGAACAAGCGAAGCGCACCAGAGAAGAACAAAAAACACGCTCGACGACACGGATGACTTTCCGAGAGACGTCAGGGCAGGCGGCATGGGCAGTACACCTCCGAGTCCTAGCGGGTCCTCTCACCTGCTCTTAACAGGGCGATCCGATGCTGATGGTTGCGGGAGCCATTTTGAAGCGTATGGGGTCTTCAGGGATACCGAAAGGCTTGCTCCTATGGCATTCCTGTCGTGATGCATCCATGGGTTTATGAAGTGGGACGAAGCTCAAAGCGACAGTTCGAAGTGCATGTCATCTCACACCATGGCAATCCGCTCAATCTTCCCGTTGTTGCGCATAGCGGTCAGCTCCAGCAAGCCAGTTGCCGGTTTGATCGAGACCAAGGGGCAGCCTTGTTGCCCGCTACTACACTAGCCGTACATCGTGCGCGGCAGTGTTCACCGCAATTGCGGTAACCGCCATGTGGGTACATGACGTGGGAATACTTGGCGAGCCCGTCTACTCTGCCGGGCGAGGCACCGGTTCAGTCTGTCCCACGCCGCCAGGGGCACCCCGATCAGGGATGGCCCGTGCGAGCAGCGCTGCAATCCTTGCGCTGAAGGGTAGAAAAACCGCCGCCCCAACGAGGTTAAAGGCAACGTGGGCGTTGGCAATCTGATTTGGCACCTCGCCGCTCGTGAACCGGGCAAAGGCAGCGAGCCAGTCAATCAGCAGCACGCCGATCGCCACGGAGACACAGTTGAACAAGAGATGGAACACCCCAGCACGGACGGCGTGACGCGAGCGACCTACGGTGGCGACCAGCGTGTCCGAGCATGTGCCGATCTCGGCGCCGAGCATAATGGCCAGGCCGGTCGGAAGTTCGATCAATCCTTGCCCCGCCATGACGATCACCACGCCCAAGGTCGCGGAGGAGGATTGGATCAGCAGTGTAAAGGCTGCTCCGGCCAACACCCCAAGCAGCGGCGTGCTCATGCCCTTGATCCAGTCCAAGACGACTGGATGGTCGCGCAGCGGCTCAACGGCGTCGCTCAGTACGTGCAGGCCGAACAAGACCAGCCCGACGCCGAGCAGCGCAGTGCCTCCAGCCTTGACGTCGTCCCTACTGGAAAGGGCACGAAGCAGCAGGCCTGCGAGCATCATCACTGGGGCGTACTCGTCCACTCCAAGGGCGAAGATTTGTGAGGATACGGTAGTGCCGATGTTGCTGCCCAGGATCACAGGCAACGCTTGAGCAAAACCCATCAGACCGGCATCCACCAGACCGATCAGCAGGATGATGGTCACGGAGGAGGAATCGAGCAGCGTGGTCGCCACAACCCCGGTCAGGAGGCCGCGCACTGGTCCGTCGGTGGCGCGTCCAAGTAGCGACTTCACCCGCTCACCAGCTGCCTCCCGCAAGCCTTCGGCAAGCTGAGAGACGCCGAACAGGAACAGCACCAGCCCGCCCAGAAAACCCATGGCGAGTTCGACCCAGTCCACCTCCGGTCGACCGCCACCGTTCTGCGCCCAGGCAGCTCCGCCGAGGAGGCAGACCGCTAGGCCAAGAGCGCTCCGCGGAAACAGCGTGCGGCGCATAGGTATGACTCCCGGATCAATGGCGGCAATCGATGCCCTATCACGGGGGGGTGGTGAGGATATGCCAGGGGCGACAAGGTTCACTGAAACGTCTTCGGTCTAGGAAACGGACAGAGGGGCGTCGCTCAGCCGGTACACCGGTATTGGGAAGCTTCTGCTACCGCCTGCGGGTGACCACAGACGGACGACCTTGCCCACTTCGACACCTTTCTCGCCAAGGTTGGCGATCCAGCCAGACGAAACCAGTACCGAGAAGCCTTTGACAAAGTGAACTCAGGGCGCGGTCCCGATAACCTTCAAGATTGCCCACGCCAGCGCGAACGGGTTGAAACGGCGGCGCGGAACGCACGGGACTACCTCGGCATTCCGCAGCCAGCAGCCCCGCGCCAGAACTCTCCACCACGACCAGGAGCATCTCCCCTACGACGGTAGAGGGTCAGCTGTTCACAAGCTGCACAATTCGGGCAGCAGTGGCTGATGCTCAGACGGAGTGGTGGGGCGCAGCCCTGATGCCTACAGCCGTCGCCCAGCCCTCAGCCGCCTCGGTCAAGGCGCCACGGCCGAGCCGCTTTAATGGCTGCGCTGTCAGTCAATCAGCCCAACCCATTCTGCCGTTGTCCGAAGCACATGTTTGTAGTCACTTGAGAGCGCTTCCTCCACGAACATCTCGATCTCTTCGGGTGCCGCACCCACCCTCTGCAGTGCACGTCGTGCTGCGCCAACAATGCCGAGAGCATTGCCGTCCAACGCACTAAGGTGCAGGCAAACACCGGTATACTTCGGTTCGATCTTCATGGTGCTCGTCTCCTTCAGAGGGGATTTCCACCATCAGGATACTCATGGAATCCAGAACGCAAAGGATTACGTCGACTTTTCTCGGGGCTAAACCACCGCTGCCGCACGCCAGAGCACTATAAGCAATGCAGGGCGTCGAACATGCCGCGTGGAGCTCCAGTATCAAGCCTGCGGTGTCCTCTTAGACCAGTGAGCAACCCAGACCCTGCAGCGCGCTGGACGGCCTGCATGTCGGTTATATGCAGCAATGTGCGGGGAGATTGACGGCTATATCAGTCGAGTGCCTTTCGCCAAGGCCAAGCGGCTCTCCGATCGGCACACTCCGAGCCTGGAGCAGGAAGCCGTCGCCAAACTGATCAGAAGCGACAGCTATGAGCGGCATGTCCGTCGCGTCCGCCGCAGGAATGGCGAACGTCGGGCGGCGCTACTCACCGCTCTGTCGGCCACGCTGGGCGATGCGGTAACGGTGGTCGGCGTCGAGGCCGGGCTGCATGTGGTCGTCTGGCTGAACGGCGTGCCAAGGGACCAGGAGGAGAGCCTGATCGCCACTGCGAGCGCAGCGGGCCTCGGTGTGTACCCTGTCACGCCGCTCTACGCCCCGGCATCGGCATCGGCATCGGCATCGGCGGCGGACCGGCCCCAGGTGGCAGGATTGGTCGTCGGCTACGCCAGCCTCGATGCACGTAGCATCCTCTACGGCGTCCAGCTTCTCGAGAAGGTTTTGGAAACCCTCCGCAAGGGCAAGGCCTGACGATTGAGGGCGTCCGCTTACATGCGTGCTGCCTTCAAAAACAGCCATGTTGCTGACGGCCAGACTACGCATGGCGCCGGGGTGTCAATCTAATACCAGCCGCCCTGATGAATGACCGCTTCGAGTGGTTTGCGGCTGTAGAAGGCTCGCCGCCCGGATGTCTGCTCCACCCTCTTGAGCGAACATAGAGCAGCCCGTCCGCGTCGGTGCCCACCACACGACGAAACGCACGCTGCCGTCGGGCCATTGCCGCGGCAGCTGCTCCATGCAGCTCCACCCAGCAAGGCAGGCGCCTGCCGCAAGCAGGCGCCTATCAGGTACGCGGAGCCTCCACAGGCCGGGCTGCTAGGTTGAGCAGCTTAGGAGCCGAAATACCCGGCCTGCTCCATGTCGGCGATCAGACCGCGCTCTCTCGGTTCCCAGCCCAGCAGCCTCCGCGTGCGCGCGCTTGAAGCCGCCCCGTCCATCCCCGCAAAGAGCGTGAACCAAGTGAAATGCCCCGCCGCCTCCTCCGGCGACTTCGAAACGACAGGCACCTCAAGACGCCGCCCGATCACCCCCGCGATCTCCCTGAACGACACCCCTTCTTCGGCGACCGCGTGGTAAGGCCCCCCTAGGGCTCTATGCTCGATCGCCAGACGATAGACGCGCGCCGCATCAAGCCGGTGCACCGCGGACCAGGGATTGAGCCCCTCACCGACATAGGCCGAAACGCCCGTCTCCCGCGCCATGCCGATCAGGATCGGCACGAACCCATGGTCGCCCTCGCCGTGGACCGAAGGCGGAAGCCGCACCACTCCCACTCGCACCCCACGTGCCGCCAAAGCCGCAGCTGCCGCTTCCGACCGGCGCGGGTAGGCTGCGGAAGTGGACGGAGGTAGATCCTCCTCGGTCGCCGCCCTTCCCGACGCCAGCAACGCAATGCCCGAGGTGACGAGCAGCGGCCGCTCGCTGCCCTCCAGTGAAGCGCCGAGCGCCTCGATTGCGTGGGCATCGATCTGGCAAGTCTCCTCGAACCTGGAGAAGTCGTGGACGAAGGCCGTGTGGATCACCCCGTCCGCCGCCGCCGCGCCCCGGCGCAGGCTGTCCAGGTCCTCCAGATCCCCTGTATGCACTTCGGCTCCTAGGGCCAATAGCGAAGCCGCACCGGCATCCGAGCGGACCAGCCCCAGCACCTGGTGACCCGACGCGAGCAGTTCCCGAACGACGGCCGACCCGACAAATCCAGTCGCCCCGGTTACGAAAATGCGCATTGAACTCTCTCCGCACTTGTTGCCGAAGAGCTTCTCCGCATTCGCTACCATGATAAAGTAGTGACCTTATCGGGGTATAATGGCTAACAGCATGAGCGTTTCTGAAGCTCGGGAGAGCTCGCTCGGGACCTACCTGCGAGACCGTCGCACGCGCTTGGACCCGGCCGCCTTCGGCCTTTCCGGCACGCGGCGGCGTACCTCCGGCCTGCGCCGGGAGGAGGTGGCCCAACGCGCCCATATTAGCCCCACCTGGTACACTTGGCTCGAACAGGGCCGCGGCGGTGCTCCCTCCGCCGACGTGCTCGAGCGCATAGCCCGCGCGCTCATGCTGACCGATGCCGAGCGCGAACACCTCTTCCTTCTCGGACTCGGTCGCCCTCCTGGCATCCGCTACCGGCCGGAGGAAGGCGTCACCCCGAGGCTGCAGCGCGTGCTCGACGCGCTCGATCCCAGCCCCGCCCTGGTGAGGACCGCCACCTGGGACGTGATCGCCTGGAACCACGCCGCATCGGTGGTACTGACCGACTACGGATCGCTCCCGCCGGAGCAGCGCAACGTCCTCCGCCTCATCTTCTGCGATCCCAGGGTGCGCGCCGCGCAATACGACTGGGAAGGTGTGGCCCGGTTCGTCGTGGCCGCTTTTCGGGCGGACGCGGCCCGCGCCGGTGCCACCAAACGGGTCGAAGCCCTGGTCAGCGAACTCAGCCAGCGCAGCGCCGAGTTCGCCGCCATGTGGCGAGACAACGACGTTCGCAATCACGGCGAGGGCATGAAGCAGATCCGGCACGCGACCGTTGGCCCAATCGCCTTCGAATACTCAGCCTTCACCATCGATGGGCGGCCTGATCTCGGCATGGTCGTCTACAACCCCGCCACTGCCGAAGACGCGGTGCGGATCCGGTC
The DNA here is from genome assembly GCF_042433125.1 of Muricoccus vinaceus. Lineage (NCBI taxonomy): Bacteria > Pseudomonadati > Pseudomonadota > Alphaproteobacteria > Acetobacterales > Roseomonadaceae > Muricoccus > Muricoccus vinaceus. The sequence goes on from NZ_JBHLVZ010000014.1 coordinate 5,366, forward strand.
GCTCGTTCAACCTCAACAGTTGATCCAGGCGTAAGCCGATGTTCCGGCGAGTGGGCGTCCCCTTCCATCGCCGCATGGTCACACCGGTTACGCTCTCGCCCAGCCTTTGAACGGGCCTGCATCGCCGTCTTTCGGCTTCCCACTGTTCCGGCCGACAAAGCCCACGGTGCCTGTCTTCTTCGAGGACGCCGGTCAGGGCGCTTGGATGACCGGTGTGATCCCAACCGCCTTGGTAGGTGACCGACTCCTACCGAGACCGTGGAAAAACGTGACGGCGATCCTGGGGCTGGCTGAGGTTGGGCCAGGTCGACGGCGGAACGGCTGATGGCTGTGGGTGATCAGGCCCGGATGGCCTCGCTTGGGGGTTTCAGAGCTGCGCCCCACGCGCCGTCCACGCCGCCATCTCGGCATCCGCGATCGTCAACGTCACGCGCCAACTATCCGTGCGACGCAGGATGTAGACGTGCTCCCAGTCGGCGATGAGCTCGTCGCCCTCGCCCAGCATGCGGTACGCCATACGGGCCTCGGCAACGTCGGGAAACAGTTCGGCCGAAGTCAGCAGCTCACCTACGGGTCGGACAACACCTTGCTTGCGATAGAAGTCCATCAGTGTCGCGCAATGATTGCGGAATGCCTGCCGATCCATGGCGAAGTTGCCTGTCGGGGATGGGAACAATCCGACCGGCTCCCATAGTTCACTCAGCGCATCGGCATCGCCACGTGCGAAAGCATCTACGTAACTGACGAAGAAGGCCGCAATCTCGTCCTGAATGGTCATCATCGCCCTGCTTGGAAATTTGCTTGTTAACCGTGCTAGGCAGCAGCAACTTTCACGATGCGGACCTTGGCCGTCACGAGCTGAGCCTCGACAATGTCGTTTAAGGCCAGAGTGGGGTTTGCTTCGGTGAGCATTCCGATCTTCATCCAAAATTCGGCCTGCGCGTTGATGGACCGGCACATCACTGCGCTGGCACGGCGAGCTTCCTCGTGAAGCTCGTCATCAATCTTCACAATGCCCATTGGTAACCCCGCCACTATGCAGCACATGGTTCGTGTATGGACCATGTGCTTCTGGGTCAATCCTGGGCAGCCCCAGGAGCGTCTCCGCTACGGCCACATCAAAGTAAGCTGAACCGATGTCGCCGAACTGGGATCCGGGGCGAAGTGCGTGTCAGCCGCAGTTTCGGGAGCGTGCCGTGGCTGCCGAGAGCAGCGGACGCATCCGGCTGTGACCCACCCATAGGAGGACAGCAACACCGACCAGGGTGGCCAACATCGCGGCGCTGGGCTGTGTGCCGAGACGCTGGGCCACCCAGCCGCCGACGGTGCCAGGCATCAACACAAGTGGCGCCCAGACGAGCGCAGAGAGGATGTTGGCGGTATGGAAGGGAAGGTTCCGCATCCCGGTCACCCCAGCTGCCAGCGGCGTGACGGCCCGCATCGGTCCGATAAAGCGCCCGACGAACACCGCCCACCAACCCCAACGCCGGAAGACGGCGACGGACCAGGCGTAAGCGCGCCAGCAAGAGCGCGGAAGGCGACGCCGAACTGCATACGGCCCGAAGGCGCGGGCGAGCGCATACCCCACCGCGTCACCCAGGATACCCCCGATCGCACAGGCCAGGAGCACGGGCCACGGATCCACGATGCCGCTCCCGATCAGGGCGCCCATTGCCAGCAGCAGCGCCGTGGAAGGCACGACGATGCTGATGACCGGGAACGATTCCAGGAAAGCAATGAGGAAGGTGGCGGGAGCTGCCCATGCCGTGTTGGCCTGCACCCAGGTCGCGGCAGCCGTTGTCTAGTCTTCAAACATAAGGCGGCGCTACCATGAGCCCCTCCCACATGTCACGGAGTTAATGTTTGGCATGTGAGGGCTGGGATGGGCGCCATGGGCCTATCGGATCTTGTTGTGCATCGAGGGCACGCTCTGCGGAACGGGATCCCTTGGTGACGGTGGATGAGGGCAATCTCTAACGGCACCTCAACAAACCACCGACGTGGTCTATTCGACGGTTTTACAATCTGCGTTGAAAGCAGCCCTCTCCGCCTCCTCTGCTGCAGCAACGGCGGCTTCGGCGAGAGCCAGTGCTTCCTTGGCCGCTGCCAAGCCAAGGTCAGTCACGGCAGTGCCATCAGGGAGTAGCGGTTTACGCGTCCGAGAGACCGGCGAATCGATTGCAATGAAGCGTTCGCGAGCAGCATTGCGGATCTTCCACGCATCTTGGCGCGCTTCGAAAGCTTGCTTGTAGGCCAGGCGAGTTTCGGAAATCTCGGGTGTGTGCATCATGATGGTCTTCCAGGGATGAACCACTATTATGTGACCTGCCCCCGTAGAAACAGTCCGCCGGTTATGTGATCCGGCGGTTGTTCTGGTCTGCGCCCCAACGTTGGTCCGGGGTCTATGCAAGTTCTCGGGCTGGTTGAGCTTGGTTGGCGAAGGCGCTCGGGGTCAAGTTCCCGAGCGCCGAGTGGGGTCGCTCCTCGTTGTAGTGGCACCTCCATTCCTCGATGCGGGCCCGGGCGTCCGCCAGGGACAGGAACCACGAGGCGTTCAGGCACTCGGTCCGGAGCCGGGCGTTGAACGCCTCGATGAACGCGTTGTCCGTAGGTTTTCCAGGGCGCGAGAAGTCGATCTCGACCCCGTTCAGGTAAGCCCAGTGGTCGAGCAGGCGACCGGCGAACTCCGGGCCATTATCAACCCTCAGGCTCTTCGGCTTGCCCCGAGCGCGCACGAGCTGATCCAGGACCTCGACCACCTGGGCTGCTCGGAAGTTGGCTCTCGGTGTTGTCGAGAGCCCCTCTCGTGTGTGGATGTCGACCACGGTCAGGATCCGGATTGGGCGGCCGTCGAATAGCTGATCCGACATGAAGTCCATGGCCCAGATCTCGTTCGGCGCGGCCGCTCCTGGACGTCCCTGGCGGTAGCGCCAGGCCCGCTTGCGCCGCGGCAGCTTGGAGCGGATCGCCAGGCCCTCCTCGGCGTACAGCCGGTAGGTACGCTTATGGTTCACCGGCCAGCCTTCTCTCCTCAGCAGCACGTGCAGGCGCCGGTAGCCGTACCGCACCCGGGCCGCGGCCAGATCGCGCAGCCGCATTCGCAGCTCGACCTGCGGGTCGCGCCGCGGGCGGTAGCGCTGCGAGGAGCGGTGGAACCCCGTCGCGTAGCAGGCCCGCCGCTCGCCAATGGCGTAGGCGCCCTGCAGATGGCGCACCACCTCTCGACGAACGGCGGGCCTCACCATTTTCTACGCAGCACGTCCTGCAGCATCGTCTTGTCCAGGCTCAAGTCGGCGACCAGCCGCTTGAGCTTGGCATTCTCCTCTTCGAGCTGCTTCAGCCGCCGGATCTCGGCCGTCCCCATCCCGGCGAACTGCTTCTTCCACCGGTAAAACGTTGGTTCCGAGATGCCGAGCTTGCGGCAGATCTCGACCACTGCCGTACCGCTCTCCGCCTGCCTCAGGGCAAAGGCGATTTGTTCATCTGTGTACCGTTTCTGCTTCATGGCACCGCCCCCCTCCTCGGGGGCTTACAGTGCCCGAAAAACTTGCACCCGCGCCGGACCAGTTTCAGGGGTCAGGACCACGGCGGCAACCGACAACAGGTGCCCTACACACTCCGGCCTGAGCCGATCCAGCCGCCACCGGGCGCGATGCATCCGGCCATAATGCAACAGCAGGGCCGCGGCTCGTGCTTCCTCGGCACAGCGCTGACCACCGCAGCGGGCGTCGCGGGTGGCATGGTGCTTGGCAACGCGCTGATGGGCATGCTCTCGGGTGACACTGCCGAAGCGGCTACTGCAGCAGCCGGGGCAGTTTCCAATGCGGCCGGAGCTGCCATGGGTGCTGTAGGGTCCTTCGCCGAGCAGGCTGTCAGCACACCTGCGTCCTCTGCTTGGACCGATGCGGCCGGGGACGATGCTAGCGGCTTTGAGGACGAGGATACCCGAACCGACGTGGGCCGGGCATCTTGCCCGGCCCGGCGGATGGAAAGGCGCGCATCGCGGAAGCGACGCCATCCTCCGACTTGGGGCGCCTGCCGCTCAGTCTGGTAGGCACGCCTGAGAAGGGTGGTCAGGCCTTCCACCAAGATGTCGCGTTCCTGGACCAGGGTAGCTTGGCTGCGTTCTGGTGGAGTCAGGTGGGTGACGGGCATGGTCTCGCTACCCATCCTCATCGACATGCCATCGTTGCTCCGCTCGACCTCTGCCTGTCGCATTCAGGAGTGGTAGCTAGCGCCCTGGATAACGCCTTGGTTGGGTCGACCTCGTCTAAAATGGTGGCCTCGAACCGCAGGCTGGAGGAGGACGGCGGCGAGCGGCGCCCCCCATCCGCTCAAGCACTGAGTTCGAGGAACGCCCGCGTGGCCTCACCGCAGAGGCGGCCTTTCTCGGTGGCGGGGAGGCCGACGTCGCGCGCGCAGGGCGCCTCGATCGCGATCGGCGTTCCCAGTGGAAAAGCTGCGAGGAAGTCACCGAGCGGCAAGTTGCCTTCACCGGGGTAAAAGCGCCTGCTCCGTCCCTCTGGCCGCAGCCCCTGCGGCGGGGGCGAGGCGAGGGTCGCATCGCAGAGGTGCATGTAGGGCAATAAGTCAGCCGCAATGTCGCGCAGGTCGGCCGGTGAGCCGCCGGAGCGCCAGAGGTGCAGCGCGTCCACGAGTAGCCCCGCGTTCGGCTGCGCCACCTCCCGCAGCATGGCGAGTGCGGCGCTGACCGTGTTCAGGGCGACGTAGGACATCGGTTCGAGGGAGATCGAAAGGCAGTGAGCTCGGGCGAGCTCGCAGAGGCGGGCAAAGTTATCGTGGCAGCGGCTCGCGTCAGGGTCATCGCCGACGACGAGGAGGTGTCCCGCGCCGAGACGGGCCCCTGTCTCCAGCGCGGGCGCTAGGGTGGCGATGTTCGTCTTCGGCGTGAGCCACACGGCCTCCACGTCGTGGACCCGCAGCCCGGTGGCATCGAGGCGCTCCAGGATGGCGCGGATCATCGCCTCATCGCCCGCCACGGGCACGATCACGTCGGTCGGCGTCGGCGGGACGATCCGGAGGCCAACCGCGTCGAAGCCGCCAGCGGCTGCCGCGTCCAGCAGTTCCAGCGGCCCACAGGGCATGACAGTGAGGTGCGCGAGGGAGAGGTGTATTGTCGGCATACCGGAAGTCCTACTCGGTGGCAGACTATGCTCACGGCGGCCGCGAGCGCAAAATTATAGCGGAGCAGACTACCTGTACCTGCATCAGTCCGAATATCATGAGCCGGGTATTAGATGATCAGGAAGCGCCGCGCGGCCTCGGCGAGCACCTCTATGCCCGCCACCAGGGACGTCACGTTGATCAACTAGTATTGGTGGATGTGCATGCCGCCATCGATCTGGACGGCCATCCCGGTCGCGAACGGCATATCCCCAGCAGCCAGGGTGGCCACAGCTCGGCCGACATCCTCCGGCGTTCCCCAACGGTTGATGGGCGTAAAGCCCTCGGCCAAGAGTGCATCGAAGCGGTCGCGCGCCACTGCCGTCATCGGTGTCTGAATCAATCCTGGCCGCACCTCGTACACGCAGATCCCATGTGCTGCGAGGCGGACTGCGAACAGCCTTGCCATCATCGACACCGCAGCCTTTGACATGGCGTACTCCCCGCGCTCCGGTGCGGCGATCGTGGCGTTGGATGACGAGATGAAGACGACCGAGCGGCTGCCCTCCACCCCCTGGGATCCGGCTGCCAATATGCGGCGACAGACAGCCTGAGTCAGGAAGAAGGCTGCCCGCGTGTTGACGGCAAAGTTCGTGTCGTAGCTTGCGACGGATACGTCGAGCAGGTCGCCACGCGAGGCTACGGAAACCCCGGCGTTGTTGACGAGGCAGTCCAGGCGTCCGAACGCTGCGTAGACCTCGTCGACGAACCGGGGGTGATCCTCCAGGTCAGCGATGTCCCCGGCCACGAAGGCGATCCTGGCCGATGGATCAGCCCTTTCCCTCAGGTCAGCCTCTCGCTCGGCGCTGAAGGACCGGTCACCGACGGCGACATCGAACCCACGTCGCGTCAGGGCAACGACAATACCTCCGCCGATCCCGCCCGCCCCGCCGGTTACCAGCGCCACCCGACGTGGAATGCCTTGTGTGGCCGGAGCCAACTCGGCTGAAGACGACATAACCGGGCTCCTCAGAGGACCGGCGCGAAAGCGTCGACCCGGGACTCTTCGCCAAGGCGGAAGAACTCCCGGTAGAGGCCGATTTGCTCGGCTAGCATGTGGATGCCCGGCTGAACCGGAAGACCGAGAGAGGCGGCCTCCCGCAGCAGCCTGGTTTCCGCGGGCTTCATGATGATGTCGGCAACCCGGGTACCATGTCTCAGCGCCGAAGGCTCGAAGGGCAGAGGATCCTCAGCACGGAGACCGAGAGGTGTCGCGTTGATGACGACTGCCGCATCCTCCAGAGGCGGCCGGGCCGAGGTATGGACTGCGCCGGGCCAGCGCCCGGACAGCCGCTCCGCCAGTGCTGCCGCCTTGCCCAGTACTGGGTCGACCACGTGCAACTCCCGCGCGCCCCTCTCCAGAAGGGCGGCCGCGATAGCCACACCGGCGCCACCCGCGCCGAACAGGACGACAGGCCCGTTTCGCAGGTCCTGTCCCGCCTTTAGGAGACCGGCGACGAAACCCCGCCCGTCGAAGTTATCGGCTGACCAGGTACCGTCCGGATCACGTCGGAGCGCGTTCGCCGCGCCCGTGAGCTCGACCATTCCGCTCCGGCGTTCGACCAGATGGGCCACCGCAAACTTGTGGGGGATGGTCACGAGAATCCCATCACAGTTCCCCATGGATTTCAGCCCCTCCACAACGGCGCTCAGCCTCTCCGTGGAAGCCTGTACAGGCACCATCACGGCATCGATGCCCTCCTCCGCGAACAGGCGGTTCATCAGCCTTGGGGCAAGCACCTGGGTCACCGGGTCGCCGATCACCGCGTAGAGGCGCGTCGCGCCTTCGGGCGAAGGTATCATCTGGTCCGGCATGCCGAGCCGTCTCCGTGTGATCTGGGTCACCACGACATTGCAGGGCGCCCGAAAGGTAAATGGTGGAGGACCGCCCAAGTGCTGGTACTGGGCAGTCTTCCACCATAGATGTTTGCCCTATTGGATGCGGATTTCACGGGACCGGATGAGATCCCGCCATTTCGTGTTCTCCGCCACGAGATAGCTTGGCCATTCCGAGGCGGGACGCACCTTGGGAGTGACGGCCAGGGCAGTCAGGCGCTCCGCGACCTCCGGCGCCTGCATGGCGGCTGCGCAAGCCGCATTGAGCCGTTCCAGGATGGGAGTGGGCGTTCCGGCGGGCGCAAGCATGGCAAGGTCCTCGACCACCTCGTAGTCGGGAAAACCCAGTTCCGCGAAGGTCGGAACATTTGGCGCGAGAGGCGTGCGCTCCCGCGTGGTGACCGCCAGGGCACGGAGGTCGCCCGACTGGAGGAACGGCATAACCCCTGAGCTGACCACGAAGACCATGCCTGCCTCGCCGTTGATCACAGCCTGAGTCGCTGGGCCGCCGCCGCGATACCCGACCTCGGTGACTTGGATACCGGCCTGTTGTAGGAACAGCTCGGTCGCAAGATGGGTCGACGATCCGGAGCCTGAATTCGCGTAGGTCTCTCTGCCAGGAGCGCGCTTCGCCTGGATAACGTAGTCGGTCAGCGTCCGGATGGGAGAGGATTTGGGCACGACCATAAACATAGGCATCTGCGCCAACTGCCCGACGCCGGAGAAAGCTGTTGCGTTGTCATACGGGAGCTGGAGCAGGTGCGGAGCCATTGCATAGGTGCTGACGGTTGCCACCATCACGGTGTAGCCGTCCGGCCGTGCCCGAGCGACCGACGCGAAGCCGATCGTGCCATTCGCACCGAAGCGGTTGTCGATTGGGAAAGGCTTCCCGAGATCCGTCGCGAGCCGGGCTGCCAGGAGACGGGCAAAGGTGTCCGTGGAGCCTCCAGGCCCCCAGGGCACCACCACCGTTACCGGCCGCGTCGGCCAGCTCTCCTGCGCGGCGGCACCTCTTACCGCTGTTAGGCCCGCCACAAGGCCAAGCGTCGTCACCCCGAAGCTGCGTCGACCAATCATGTCCCGTTCCTTCCCTCACACCTGCCTTCGATGATCTGTGCCGATCCCTACTGGACGCGGATGTTGCGGGCGCGGATGAGCTCCCGCCACTTCGCGCTCTCCGCCGTCGCGAAGGCAGCGAACTCCGCGGGTGGGCGCACAGTCGGCGTGATGGCGAGCTCCGTCAGCTTTGCCTGTACCTGCGGCAGCGCCATGACCCTGGCCACGGCCGCGTTGACCTGCTGGAGGATCGGCTGTGGTGTCCCCTCCGGCGTCAGCAGGGCGATGTTCTCGACCACTTCGAAGTCGGTGAGACCGGACTCAGCGAAGGTGGGAATGTCCGGAAGGAAGGCGATGCGCGTCGGACTGGCGACCGCCAGGGCGCGCAGGTCGCCCGACTTCATGAAACCCAGGACGGTTGCGGCCGTCTGGAAGGTCATCTGGGTTTCGCCCGTCAGCATGCCCTGCACGGCCGGACCACCACCACGGTAGGTGACGTCCTGCACCTCGAGCTGCGCCATTTGGAGAAACATCTCGGTCGCTAGATGGGTGGAGCTGCCGACGCCCGAGGAGGCATATGAGAGCCGGGCCTGTGGGCGCCGTGCCAAGTCGATAAACTCCTTTACGCTCTTCGCCGGGAAGCTGCTCGGCACCAGCATGAGGATCGGCATCGACGCGATCAGCCCTGCCGCGCTGAAGGCACGATCGTTGTCGTAGGGCAGTTGGTAGAGGTGCGGCGCCATGGCGAAGGTGCTGCTGGAGCCCATCAGCAGCGTGTGTCCGTCCGGACGCGACCGCGCCACCGTGCCGGAGCCGACAGTGCCGCTTGCGCCAGGACGGTTGTCCACGACCACGGCCTGCCCGAGTTGGGCCGAGAGCGGCTCAATCAGGACGCGAGCCAAGGTGTCCTGAGAGCCGCCAGGGGCCCAGGGTACCACCAGCGTGACAGTGCGGCTAGGATAGGCGGCCTGCGCCTGTGTGATCACCGGCTTGGACGCGAGGGCGGTGCCGGTGGCCAAGCCAAGCGCGGCTTGGAAGACGTGACGACGATGCATGATCCTGGACTTCCTCTTCGCTTCGGTGGCCTTGGGCCATCCGTTTGGGGTATCGGTGATCAACCCGTGCTCTTCGTCCGCTTCGCCCGAGCCTACTCGGCTGCGGCCCGCCGGGCGCCCGCTGCCGCGTAGAGGACGCCGTCGCGCTCCATCGCCTCGATGGCGGCCGCCGAGTAGCCGAGGGAGGACGCGACCTCCGCATTGTGCTGCCCGAGAGTCGGCGCGATGCCGGTGGGCGAGGTGTCGCAGTCCGAGAAGCGGAAGGGCAGGTTCGGCAGGCGGATGCGGCCGAGCACCGGGTGATCCTGCTCGACGATCATGCCACGTGCCTTGACCTGCGGATCCTCGATCACCTCGCCGATTGTCTGGACCGGGGCGCAGGGCACGCCCGCGGCGTCGAGGGCTGTGATGCAAGCCTGTCTTGAGGGCTGCGCCCGGGTCCAGGCCCGCACATAGGCCAGGGCTTCAAGGCGATTGGCGTTGCGGCTGTCGGGGTCCAGGAAACGGCGATCCGCGGCCAACTCCTCGCCCCCGATCAGGCGGGCGAGGCGCTTCCAGGCCTCGTCCACCTGGGCGGCAATGACAAGGTAGCCGTCGCGCGCCTCGAAGACGCCGTAGACGGTAGACTCCGGCTGGTCATGCCCGGTTTGGACGGGAACTTCCCGGCCGCCGCTGAGCGTGTAGCGCTGGATAGCGAAGTCGTGCATGGAAACCATGCAGTCGTAGAGGGCCATGTCAATGTGCTGGCCCTTACCGGACGTCGCCCGGCCGACCAGCGCGGCGCAGATGGCCGCAACCCCGTGGATGCCCGTGTACATGTCGGCCAGCGGCATGCGCAGCAGCGGCGGCGGCTCGCCCGGCATGCCGAGCTGCGCCATCGCCCCCGACTTCGCCTCAGCGATCAGGCCGAACCCCGGGCGCTCGGAGTCCGGGCCGGTGTGGCCATAGGCGGAGACCGAGCAATAAATCAGCTTGGGGTTGAGCGCGGAAAGCTGGGCGTAGCCCAGGCCCAGGCGGTCGAGCGCGCCGGGGCGGTAGTTCTCCACGAAGATGTCGGCCGTCTCGACCAGCTTGTGCAGCAGCTCGAGACCGCGCGGGTCCCGCAAATTGATGCACAGGCCCTTCTTGCCCATGTTCTGCTGCAGGAAGTACCCGCTCTGGCCGTCGATCAGGTACGGGTGGGCGCGGCCTGCATCGCCCTCGGTCGGGCGCTCAACCTTGATGACCTCGGCGCCGAGCGCGGAGAGCGCGCGCGACATGAACGGTCCGGCGAGGAAGTGGCTGTAGTCGATGACCTTGAGGCCCGAGAGTGGGCGCGGCTGGGCGGCCATGGGTGAACTCCAGTTCGAAAGATGATGGGCTCAGGCCGCTTCTGCGACAGGTTTGCGCGGGATCATCAGGCGGTGCTCGCCGCGCTGGACCACCTCGTCGCGCTGGTTGATCAGCTCGGACGGCAGGACGACGATCCCCCAGCCCGGCTTCTTGGTCGTCCGCATGCTGGCGACGTGGAACCGGACGCGCACCTTGTCGCCAAGCTTGATCGGCGCGACGAAGTCCCAGGTCCAGCCGAGCGACATGCCAGGGTGGAAACGCAGGTCGGAGCGGGTCTTGAGACCGTCGGCCAGCGATAGGCCGAAGAGCCCGTGCGCCACGCGGGTGCCGAAGGGTGTGGTCCGGGCGTATTCCTCGTCCGTATGAACCGGCGTGAAGTCCCCGGTTAGCTCGGCATAGGTCATCACCATTGCCTCGGTGACGGTCACTTCCGGACTGATCGAGGCATCGCCGATCTGGACGTCCTCGTAATAGCGGTCCTCGGGCATATGCTTCCTCTCCTCAGGCACGGGGATCGACGGCGAGAGCGGCCTCGACGGCGCCAGGGCTGGCCTGCAGCAGCTCGACGACGAGACCGTCCGGCAGGGCCAGCCAGTTGCGGCCCTGCGGCAGTTCCCGCACACCCCAGTCCTGCGCGGCGGCGATGGATGCCTCTAGGTCGGTCGTCATGACCCCGAGGTGGAAAAGGCGGCCCTCCGGACCGTCGAAGTCGAGGTCCGCCACGAGTTGAGGACCGCCACGCAGCCAGACCTGCCGCGGCGCCGCTGTCTCGCCGTCGATGTCACGGATATCCATGCCGAGCGCCTCCCGGAAGAAGCGGAGATGCCAGTCCAGATCGCGCACGCGGATGGCGACGTGCTCGACGTAGCAGCGGACCGGAGCGCTCATGCGGCTCTCCCCAGGACTGCAGCATCCCTGCCCAGACCCGCCTCGATGCCCTTGATGCAGGCGACCAGCGCCCGGTTCACCGGCGTCGGTACCCCGGTCCGCTCGCCCCAGCGCACCACCGCGCCGTTGATGAAGTCGATCTCGGTCGCGGAACCCTTCTCCAGGCTCTGCAGCATCGACGCCTTGAACTCGGGCGGAAGGCCCTCGGCCGCCTTGACCCAGGCCTCCCGCGCGTCGCGGGTCGCTAAGGTGACGCCCTGAGCCTGTGCCACGGCTATAGCCTCCGCCACCGCTGCGATGGCGCAGTCCTCGACCTCCGGCACGGCGTAGAGCGGCCCGTAGGGCAGGCGCGTGATGCCGCTCAGGGCGCCGGTGGCGACGTTGACCAGGAGCTTGTCCCAGATCACGCCGAGGATGTTGGTGCTGACCGTGATCGCGAGACCGGCAGCCTCGAAGACGGCGGCGATCTGCCTCACCCGACCGCTGGCCGTCCCATCCAGTTCGCCAATCAGGGTCTCCTTGCCGAGTGTCCCCACCCTGACGTGGCCGGGCGCGAGCATCACGCCACCAACGTAGGTCTTTCCGGCGATGACCCGGTCACGGCCCACGACCTCGGTCAGGATGTCCTCGTGACCCAGTCCGTTCTGTAGCGAGAGCACCGTGGTCTCTGGGCCGACCAGGGCACGGGCTGCCGTCACCGCCTCCCGGGTGTGGAAGGACTTCACCAGCACGATGACCAGATCGACCGGGCCAATGGCAGCCGCATCGGTATGCGCCTGCAGGCGAACCTTCCGGTCGCGCTGCCCTTCCCGGAGCGTCAAGCCGTCCTGCACTATGGCTCCCATATGGGCTACCCGGCCGAGGAGGCGGACATCTGCTCCGCCTTCTGCCAGTACACCACCCAGTGCACTCCCGAGTGCTCCAGCACCCAGGACACAGATCCTCAAGGCTCGCTCCTCCCGACCAACCGCCGTTCTGATGGAGCTATCCTGGCGCGCCGCGCCTGTATTGCGTATTCGAACGTCTCAATAGACGGTATTGCGAATGACAATAGAGGTGGCAGGTATGGCGGAGGGCGAACTCGAGCCACTACTGGACGCGAAGCTGCTTCGCCTATTCCTGCTTCTCTACCAAGGCGGCAGCGTTACCCGCGCTGCGGAGCAGCTCGGCCAGAGCCAGCCGACCATCAGCATCTGGCTCGGTCGCCTCCGCCGCTCCCTTAATGATCCCCTGTTCGTGCGGACAGCGGAGGGGATGCTTCCCACTCCGCGGGCGGAGGCTCTGGCGGGTCCAGCGCGCGCCGCCCTGGAAGCCTTGCGCCAGGTGTCGGCACCGGAACTGGCATTCACACCGTGGACGACACGACGGCAGTTCCGCATCTGCATGACAGATGCGAGCCACATCACCCTGCTACCGCGCATCCTTGCCAAGCTCCGCGACGCGGCGCCGCTTGCGCAGCTCGAAGTGGTTAGGATTGGCCCGGATACAGGCCACCGTCTTCAGTCAGGCGAAGTCGACTTGGCGCTCGGGTTCGTCCCGGAACTCGAGGCCGGATTCTACCAACTTGCCCTCTACGAACAGGATTGGATATGCCTTGCGAACCGTGAGCATCCCCGGCTCGGTGCGGAACTCACGCTCCGCGAGTTCGCTGCCGAAGGCCATGTTGGCATCGTCTCTGGTACTGGCCACGCTCTGCAGGAGGATGCCCTTCAGCGCCATCGGATCACCCGCCGCATGGTACTGGAGTTGCCCGGATTTCTCGGCCTCGGTGCGATCCTCTCGACCACCGACCTAATCGTCACCCTGCCACGTCACATCGGGACGACGCTTGCTGAACTGAACGGCTTACAACTTTACCCCTGTCCGTTGGACATCAAAGGATTCACGGTGAAGTTGCACTGGCACGATCGCTTCCATCAGGACGCGGCGAATAAATGGCTGCGCGGGCAATGTGCAGGGCTCTTCCACGGACGCAGCCCGAACTGAGAGGGTGTTAAAAGGACCGCGCCTTCGGAAGGAGATGAGGAGGTCAGCCACGAAGATCGGAAGACGGGAGGTGTCTGCCCTCTGCCGTCGAATAGATACGGTCTCCCACCATGTCTCATATATGATACGCACCGACCAAATTCTGGGCGCCGCTCTCGCCCTGGGGTGTTCCGCCTGTTCCACGGAACGCGTCGTCCAGGCTAGGCGTCCTGTCCAGCAGGCCGCGCCCATCATCCTGTCGGCTGAAACCCTGGGCGAGTTGCTGCTGCCCAGGGATGGCCTCGCCTGCACTTTCCGGGACCCGCGAGATCCCGACAGTAGCTCAACGGTGACCATATCCCTCAATCGGCGGCAGCTACGCCGGTTGAACGGCCAGCAAGTGAGCGTTGGAAGCCATTTCTTTGAGACCCCTGCCGCCTACGACATCCAATGGTTCCTCCCCGATACCCAAACCGGGGAGGCCGCCTATTCATTCAGGATGGCTGTCGACAAGGAGACGCTCGCGGCAAGACTGAGCACGGTCTTCACCGTGGCTAATCCTCAGGGCGGCCGCATGCTCGACGACGAGCAGTCACGCACCCTCACCGGTGAATGCCAACGGGGACCGGTCGATTAACAACGTAGGTCTCTTTTCCCTGCTCTTAGGGATCGAGGACCCGGGTAAGGGCTGTGGTTCCGAACATCCGTCGTGCACGCTTGGCGGAGGAGCAGCTGGGTTACAGCATGCTGGTGGGTGGCACAGCGTCATGAAACGCATGCACTTTCAATGAGTACTTCTTCGTGACCCTCCCGACGGCTGCGGATCAGCCTCCGTCAAAGCGCCTTCGTCCCGCGACGCTCGTTTGCCTAATATGAAGCGTATGGCTCGCAAGAACACGATAAACCCCTTTGCCCCTTACGCCTGGCTCGCCGAGGCCGGATGGGTCTTCGCGATGCACAGCGCGCAGCTTTGGGCCGATCCAACTAAGGCAGGCACCCGCTTGATCTCTCTCGGAGCCGAGAAGCAGAGGGCGTTCGCTGAAGGTGCCATGAAGGCAGGCGCCGCTGCCATGCGCGGGGCGTCGCCGGAAACGGTCGCCAAGCTGGCCATGGCACCAGCTCGCCGCCGCGTCCGGGCAAACGCGAGGAAGATCCAGACCGGCTAGCAGAAGGGCCGCTCGCTTCAATGTGTGGCGGCGTCAGAACGGATCGTGGTCTGCCGACTAGCTCCTCCGGGTCATTCGGAGCACGGCCTCATTTGCTGCGCGTCCAATCCCTTCCAAGACGTCAGCAACGGAGCCGTGCACCCGCGCAAAGGCCTGGGTTGCCTGCCCCGCGATTGTTTGCTCGCCGCATCCCAGATCGCGCAGGGCCCCGCAGGCCCACTCATAGTGCCTCGCCTCGTCCGCGGCGTGGCCACTGATGAGTGCCTTGATGCCTGGCGGATAGGACTTGGCCGCGTAGCGGGCATACTTCTCGCGCGACTGCCACTCGTTCGAAACGAAGCCGAGCAGGATAGTCTGGTCACCACCAGGTAGCCCGGCCATTTGGACCCCTAGCTTGAGCAGCCCCGTTGGCAGGTGTGGCAGCACGGGCGGCACGCCGCCGAGCTCGCGGATAAGGGCTGTCAGATCACGGGCGTGCCGCTGGTGATCCTCTCGAAAGGTCTGGAGCTTTTCCCGCAGCGCCTGATCACGCAAGGCCGAGATTGCCATGGCGTACATGGGCAGCGCATCGTTCTCGAGTTGTAGCAAATCGGCGAGATCTGCCTGCAGGGCGGGGAGGTCGGCGCCTTTTGTGCCGGTTTCAGTGTCGGACATGGGTGCAGGGCTCCGGGCGGTTGCAGGAGTGCTCACTTGGTGAGCTATCCCGCCAATGCACAGCCCAGCACCGGTCACAGCCGCCAAGCTTGGCGGCCACGCCGGAGGAAGACGGCGGCGCGACCCTTGGGCCGACGATCGTCGTTACTGGCACCAATGTTGCCCAGTGCCACCCGCTCCCTGCTGAACGTATTGCTGACGCCCCTCCGGTGGCCGAAGCGAAGTCGGTGGGTTCCTGCATCTCGCCCTTTCCATTGCGCAGGGCAGCGACGATGAGCCTGTTGCGGCCACCTTCCGTAGGCAGCCAGTTCGACACTGATTCGCATAGGAACGAACCTCGAAGATGCCTAGATGTTTGGTCCCGGGATTTGGTGGTGCGGGTCATGGATGAACCTGGACGGCTCCTCCGTCCAGGCTTTGCAGATGGCTTCGTAGGGCGTGAGGCCGCGTAGCGTCTTCAGGCGACGGGC
>NZ_JBHLVZ010000140.1:0-1237 GCF_042433125.1 Muricoccus vinaceus
AGCTGACCCATGGTGGAGATCGCGGTTCTCGGGGTTGATCTGGGCAAGAACAGCTGCAGCGTTGTAGGGCTGGACGCGGCTGGGCGGGTGGTCCTGCGACGGCGTCTGCACCGGGACGGGGTGGTGAGGCTGGCGGCAGGGTCGCGAGGGTGCGTGGTAGCGATGGAGGCCTGCTGCGGGGCGCACCACCTCGGCCGGAGGCTTCGCGAGGCAGGGCACGAGGTTCGGCTGATGTCGCCCGAGTACGTGCGGCCTTATGTGAAGGCGCAGAAGAACGACGACCGCGACGCGGAGGCGATCGCCGAGGCGGCGACCCGGCCGACGATGCGCTTCGTCGAGCTCAAGAGCGAGACACAGCTCGACATGCAGAGCCTGCACCGTGCGCGCGACCGGCTGGTGGGCGAGCGGACGGCGCTGATCAACCAGATGCGCGCCATCCTGCTCGAGCGCGGCATCACCGTGCCTCAGGGGCGGCGCAAGCTGGAGGTCTACCTCGAGGCCCTGCTGGCCGAGGAGCAGGTCCCGCTCAGCCCGCGAACGCGGCTGCTGGTGGAGGACCAACGTGCCGAGTGGCGCGAGATGGACCGACGGATCGAAGCCTTCGACGAGGAGTTCGCGGCCGAGGCCCGGAGCGACGAGGCCGCCCGTCTGCTGACCACCATTCCTGGCATCGGGCCGCTGAACGCGACCGCCCTGGTGGCGGCGATTGGGCGGGCCGAGACCTTCGGGCGAGGACGCGACCTTGCCGCCTGGCTGGGGCTGGTGCCGAGACAGATGACCACGGGGGGCAGGCCAAAGCTGCTGGGGATCACAAAGCGAGGCAACGGGTACTTGCGCAAGATGCTGATCCACGGCGCGCGAGCGGCGCTGCCGACACTGTCCAAGGGCGAGACCCCGCTCGGCGGGTGGTTGCGAGGCTTGGCCGCCAGGGCGCACGTGAACGCCGTAGTGGTGGCGCTCGCGGCCAAGCTGGCGCGGATCATCTGTGCCGTGCTGCGGACTGGGCAGCGGTTCGAGATGAAGGCGGCGACGGTGTCGTAGCCCAAGGGATCAGCCGTTTGCACTCACCCGGTGCGGGCGGCTGGATGAGGTCTGCGGGTGGTGGAAGCGAGATGGCCTGACAGTCGACCGGCGTTCTGAATACCTGGACACACGGATGGCGCTCAACGCCGCGAAATTTATGAGGACCAGGACGCGCGGATCTCCATCTTGGCCAGGGCGACGCCCTGTGACCGGA
>NZ_JBHLVZ010000141.1:0-931 GCF_042433125.1 Muricoccus vinaceus
CGTTGGCCTCGAGCAGCACGGCACCGATCAGGCGGATGATGGAAGCCTCTGAGGGAAAGATGCCGACCACATCGGCGCGGCGCTTCACCTCCTTGTTCAGCCGCTCGAGCGGGTTCGTCGAGTGCAGCTTGGTCCGGTGCGGCGCTGGGAACGCCATGTAGGCGAGCACGTCATGCTCGCTGTCGTCCATGAGCTTGCCCAGCTTGGGCCAGCGTTCGCGGAGCTGGTCGGCGACATGGCGCCAGGTCTGCCGCGCGGCCTCCTGGTCGGCCTGGAGGAAGGCTTGGCGCAGCGCCGCCGAGGCCATGGACTGCTGGGCCTTGCCGACATGGGCCAGCGCGTTTCTCATCCAGTGGACGCGGCAGCGTTGCCATGTCGCGCCGAGGACGCGGGCGATCCCCGCCTTCAACCCCTCATGGGCATCGGAGACCACCAGCTTCACGCCCTTCAGGCCACGCTTCACCAGGCTCTTGAGGAAGGTCGCCCAGAACGTCTCGGCTTCCGACGGGCCGATGTGCAGGCCGACGATCTCGCGCCGCCCCTCGGTATCGCAGGCCACGGCGATTATGGCGGCGACCGAGACGATGCGGCCACCCTCGCGCTGACGGAGATAGGTGGCGTCCAGCCACAGGTAGGGCCACTCGCCCGACAGCGGCCGGTCAAGGAAGGCCGTGACCCGCTCGTCGATGTCCTTGCACAGCTTGGAAACAGTCGACTTCGAGATGCCCGACAGCCCCATGGCCTGCACGAGCTCGTCCACCCGTCGCGTGGAGACGCCGCCGATCCAGGCTTCCTGGATCACCGCCACCAGCGCCTTCTCGCTGGTCTTCCTGGGCTCGAGGAAGGGTGGGAAGTAGCTGCCTTGCCGGAGCTTGGGGATCCGGAGCTGCAGCGATCCCAGCCGGGTGTCCAGCGTGCGGTCGCGAAAGCC
>NZ_JBHLVZ010000142.1:0-638 GCF_042433125.1 Muricoccus vinaceus
GCGGCGTTCGTGGCGGACGGTCAGGCGCCGGAACCGGGCGAGCCAGGCGAAGGTGCGCTCAACCACCCAGCGGTGTCGTCCGAGGCGGGCACTGCTCCCATGCGGCGCCGTGCGATGCGCGGCGTAATGCCGCGGGTGCGGCACTCACGGCGACAGCGGCGGTGATCGCAAGCCTTACACGGCGTGAAGCTTGCTGGGCCTACGGCGCGGGCGCCCGCGGTGCCTGGCCCGCACACCGGGCACCACGTCCAGCGTGGGCGCCAGCATGCGGCTGTCGTGACGGTTGGCCCCGCTCAGCGTCAGGCCAAGCGGCGTGCCCTTGGCATCGGTGACGAGATGGCGCTTCGTGCCCGGCTTGCCGCGATCCGTTGGGTTCGGCCCGACCTCCGAGCCCCCCTTTTCGCGGGTAGGCTGGCGCTGTCGAGCACCGCCCGGCTCCATTCCAGGGCACCCGCTTCCTGCAGGCGCTCCAGCAGCACCCGGTGCAGTCGGGCCCAAACCCCGGCGGCGTGCCACTCGCCCAGCCGACGCCAGCAGGTCTTGCCACAGCAGCCCAGCTCGGTCGGTACCTCGTGCCACTGAATGCCCGTTCGCAGCACGAACAAAATACCAGCCAGCGCCGCCCGGTCGGGCGCACG
>NZ_JBHLVZ010000143.1:0-1181 GCF_042433125.1 Muricoccus vinaceus
CGCCGCTTCCCGCGCCCGATCGCCGAGGCCGCCCGGCGCGCCGACGAGTATGCCCGCGGCATGCTGACGGGCGGCACCCTGTTCGAGGAGATGGGCTTCTACTACGTCGGCCCCGTCGACGGGCACGACCTCGACCACCTGCTGCCCGTGCTGCGCAACCTGAGGGATGCCGAGGAAAGCGGGCCCATCCTGCTTCACGTGGTGACCCAAAAGGGCAAGGGCTACCAGCCCGCCGAGGCGGCGGCGGACAAGTACCACGGCGTGGTCAAGTTCAACGTGGTCACGGGCGAGCAGGCCAAGGCGCCGCCGGGGCCGCCCTCCTACACCAAGGTCTTCGCACAAGCGCTGATGGCCGAGGCCGAGGCCGACCCGCGCATCGTCGCCATCACCGCCGCCATGCCCGGCGGCACCGGGCTGGACGCCTTCGAGAAGCGCTTTCCCCGCCGCACCTTCGACGTCGGCATCGCCGAGCAGCACGCGGTGACCTTTGCCGCCGGCATGGCCACCGAGGGGCTCAGGCCGTTCGTGGCCATCTACTCGACCTTTCTCCAGCGCGCCTACGACCAGGTGGTGCACGACGTGGCGCTGCAGAACCTGCCCGTGCGCTTCGCCATGGACCGCGCGGGGCTGGTCGGCGCCGACGGCGCCACCCATGCCGGGGCCTATGACGTGGCCTATCTCGGCTGCATCCCCAACATGACGCTGATGGCGGCCGCCGACGAGGTGGAGCTCACCCACATGGTCGCCACCGCCGCCGCCCACGATGCCGGCCCCATCGCGCTGCGCTACCCCCGCGGCGAGGGCACCGGCCTCGAGATCCCCGCCCGCGGCACCGTGCTGCCCATCGGCAAGGGACGCATCCTGCGCCAGGGCAGCACCATCGCCATCCTCTCCTACGGCACCCGCCTGGCCGAGGCGCTGCGCGCCGCCGACGACCTCGCCGCCCAGGGCCTGTCCTGCACGGTGGCCGACGCCCGCTTCGCCAAGCCGCTCGACGCCGAGCTCCTCGAGCGCCTCGCCCGCACACACGCCGTGCTGCTCACCGTGGAGGAAGGCTCCGTCGGCGGCTTCGGGTCGCTGGTCGCGCACCACCTCGCCCATGCCGGGCTGCTCGACGGCGGCCTCCGCTTCCGGCCACTCACCCTCCCCGACACCTACCTCGACCACGACACACCCAAAAA
>NZ_JBHLVZ010000144.1:0-548 GCF_042433125.1 Muricoccus vinaceus
GATGCGCCCGGCGTCGAGGTGGATGGCGCGGGTGCACCATCGGCGTGCGATGGTCATGTCGTGGGTTGCGATGACCATGATGTCGGCGCCCGAGACGAGGTTGGCGAGGCGTGCCTCGGCCTTGTCCATGAAGGAGGCGTCGCCGGCCATGAACCACTCGTCCATGAGCAGGATCTGGGGCTGCATGGCGGTGGCGATGGCAAAGGCCAGCCGGATGGCCATGCCGGCGGAGTAGCCCTTGATGGGCACGTCCATGAACTCGCCGAGGCCGGCGAACTCGGCCACCTCGCCCTCCAGCACCGCCTGCTCGGCGAGGGACAGGTTGCGGTAGAGCGCGCGCAGGCGGACGTTCTCGCGCCCGGTGCTGTCCCCGTCCATGCCGGCGGCGGGGTCGATCAGCGATCCCACCGAGCCCTCGATCAGAAGGCGCCCGCCGACCGGCTCGTAGATGCCGGCCAGCGAGCGCAGCAGCGTGGTCTTGCCCGCCCCGTTGCGCCCCACCAGCGCCACCCGCTCGCCCACCCCGATCTCGAAATCGAGGTCGCGCA
>NZ_JBHLVZ010000145.1:0-525 GCF_042433125.1 Muricoccus vinaceus
CTCCGTGATGCGGCCGCGGGTGGGGAACTCCTCGCGCGTGACGCTCGGGTAATACACCAGCTTGTCGCGGACCATCTCGCCCAGAAGCTCGTGCTGCGGCAGGTCCTGGGTGATGTAGTCGCGGTAGGCGAGCTCCTTCACCTCCCGGACGGTGTGGGTCACGATGACCTTCTCGAACCGGTCATAGGCCGCGGGCTCGCGGATCAGGGCCATGAAGGGGGCGAGGCCGGTGCCGGTGGACAGGAACCACAGGTTCCGGCCGGGCAGCAGGTTGTCCAGCAGCAGGGTGCCCACGGGCTTGCGGCCGATCAGCACCTCGTCCCCCACCACGATGTTCTGCAGGCGGGAGGTCAGCGGCCCGTCCGGCACCTTGATCGAGAGGAACTCCAGCGTTTCGTCCCACGGAGGCGAGGCCATGGAATAGGCCCGGACCAGCGGCTTGCCGTTCACCATCAGCCCGATCATCGCGAACTGCCCGGCCTCGAAGCGGAAGCCCGGGTCGCGCGTGCAGCGGAAGGAGAAGAG
>NZ_JBHLVZ010000146.1:0-2463 GCF_042433125.1 Muricoccus vinaceus
CAGCGCGGCGACCCCCTCGTCGGCAAGCTGGATCTGCCACGGCTGTCCTTTGACCGCCTGGTGCCCGACCAGGCGTCCTTTGCGGAGCCATTTGAACACGGTCTGCGCCGTGATGCCCAATGCTACGGCCGCCCCCTGAACGGAGTAGCTGCCGTCCGGCCATCGAGGCGGGTTCGCGGCCACCCCGTTGATCTTGGCTGCCCGGATGTTCCATTGCTTGCGCAGCAGGTGAACGGTCTCGCCCCTGAACGGCACGCCACGTGCCGACATGATCCGCTCGGCATTGAGCAGGTCGGCGATTTCGCGATCCATCCTACCCTCGGCGTTCAGTTCCCGCACGCGTCGCTCCAGATGCTCCGCACTCACGCATTCCGCATAGGCCCGCACACGGCGCTGCAGCAGGTGCTCGCTGCTTGCCCCGGTTTGCCAGATGATCCGCATCCAGATCTGGCCACGCGCCCGCCTCTGGTCGAGCATGACCTCGCGCAGGACGAGACGCAGCATCTGCTTGCGCTCCGCTGGCATCGCAGCCTGCCAAACGCGCGGCAGATCCTGCGCCAGGGCCAGTACCTCATCGTTCTCCGCCGGGCTGACCGGCCCCGGCTGCTCGCCTCGCCAACGCTCATAATCCTGCTCCACCGCCTCGGCCTGCCGCAGCTTCTCCTCCCAGTCCCGCTCCAGGGAGCGCGCCACCAAGCGGTTTTCCGGTTCCACCGCGTCGTACTGCCGCCGTGCCCGCTCGGCCTCGTAGCGGGCACGCTCGCGCTTGAGCGACCATTGCCGCTCCAGCATCCGTGCCTCCGCCTCGATTTGACCGACTGCAGCTGCCGCCAGTGCAATGCGGTCCGGTGCCAGGGATACCAGCAGCACGCGCTCAACTTCAGCATCCACCTGCAGCGCCCGCACCTCCTGGCAGCGCGGCTGGCCGTCGCGTGCCTGGTCCGCGCGACAGAGATAGACGGGGTAGTCGCCGTGCGGTCCGGAGTAGTGCAGCGACATGCGCCGCCCGCACCGGCCGCAGGAGGCAATGCCCTGCAGCAGTGCCGCGCCCCGGCGCGGCACTCCGGGCTGCGCCGGGGCACGTCGGGCGGCGTTGTCGGACAACCGCTTCTGGTTGGCCATGAACTCCTCCCAGCCAATGTAGCCCGGGTGAGCATCGCGCAGGCAGACCGGCCACTGCTCGACCGCGACCCTGACCGTAGCAGCACGCGCCGTGCCGGTGCGACGGCGTGTCGGATCCTGCCGCCGCTGCCCCCAGGCGTAGGCACCGGCATAGGATGGGCGTTGCAGGATCTGCAGCACGCGGAAGTTGTCGGGCGCCACCCAGGCCACCTCGTGCGGTGCCGGGCCGCGCAAGGGCCGGGTCGGCAGCATCAGGCCGTGCTGCCGCAGGTCGCGCGCCACGGCGTTGGCGCTTTGCAGCTCGCGGAACCGGGCGAACACCAGCTGCAGCCGTGCCTGCACCTCCTCGTCCGGGTTGAGGATGATCTCGCCCCCGCGTCCGTAGGCAAGGCCGGCCGGCAGTGGCAGGCGCAGCTCACCCCGCAGGGCCTTCTGCCGCTCGCCCTGGTGCAGGCGGATGCGGATCTGGTGCAGCTCCGCCTCGCTCATAATGCCCGACAACCCGAGCAGCAGGCGGTCGTGGTAGACGCCAGGATCGTACAGGCGCTCGCCGTCGCCGATCAGCACCCCGAACAGGGAGCAAAGCTCCAGCAACTGGTGCCAGTCGCGGTTGTTGCGGGCCAACCGCGAGGCATCCAGGCTGAGCACCAGGCCGGCCTTGCCGAGGCCGATCTCCGCGATCAGCCGCTGGAACCCCAGGCGTCCGGTGCTGGAGGTGCCCGACTTGCCGAGATCGTCGTCGACCACCTCGATCCGCTCGCGGGGCCAGCCCAGGCCAGCAGCCCGGTCGACCAGGCGGTATTGCAGTTCCGTGCTCTCTTGGTGCTGGCGCACCTGACCGGCCGTGGATTGGCGAACGTAGATGTAGGCCAGCTTGGCCCGGTGCGCCGTGGTGACCCGCTCGGCCGCCTCATTCTGCGCGCTCAACACAGGGTGCCTCCCGTGCCGGACGCAGCCGAGGGATCAGGCGGGCGACCTGCTGCGCCAACCTGGTTCGGGCCTCGCCGGTCAACGCCGGCCACGGTCGCGGGTGGGCCCGGGGCAGCACCTTCGGGGTCGCAAGGCCTGGGCGAGCAGGATGCGGGCGGTTTGGCACGGGATGTCTCCTCCTGGGAACCCGCCAGCATGCGCCGCACGAGCTGGGCCAGGGGCAGCAGCTTGCGGACCGAAATACGCGCCACCTCCGGCTCCACCGCCGCGAGCTGGTCGAGGTCCGTGGCGGCACGGGGCAACAGACGCCGCCGACCATCCTCCAGGGAAACGGCGATGAAGCCTGCCCCGCGTGCGCAGGTCAGCGACAACAGTCGCAGCCGCTCCCCATGCAGCGGGTGATGCGGGTCG
>NZ_JBHLVZ010000147.1:0-2323 GCF_042433125.1 Muricoccus vinaceus
TAAGGGCGACGCAAAGGACGGGGCGGGATGGAGATCATCACCGGGGTTGAGCGGCGGCGTCGCTGGCGTGCCGAGGACAAGTTGCGCGTACTGGCCGAGGCGGCAGAGCCTGGAGCGCGGACGTCCGAGGTGGCGCGGCGACACGACATCAGCCGTGGGCTGCTGTGGTACTGGCGGCGTCAGTTGCGCCAGGGACGGCTGGCGGTGCGTGGCGCGCCGGAGCCGATGTTTCTTCCGGTACAGGTGAGTGGCCCGGTGCTGCCCGAGCCTGTGGCGCCCGGGATGGCGACGAACCCACAGATCGAGATCGCGCTGCCGGATGGCACCTGTGTGCGGGTGGGGACTGACGTGGACGCGGCGGCGCTGCGGCGCGTGCTGGGGGTGCTGCGGCGGTGATCCCGGTTCCCGCTGGTGTTCGGGTCTGGCTTGCCGTTGGTCACACCGATATGCGCCGTGGCATGAACGGGCTGGCGCTGCAGGTGCAGGAGGCGCTCGGGCGCGACCCGCATGCTGGGGATCTCTACGTTTTTCGCGGCAAGCGCGGCGACCTGCTCAAAATCGTCTGGCACGATGGGCTCGGCATGTCGCTCTATGCCAAGAGATTGGAGCGGGGACGCTTCCTGTGGCCCGCGCCCGCCAATGGCGCGGTCGCCATCTCCTTCTCTCAGCTGGCCTACATGTTGGACGGGATCGACTGGAGGAACCCGCAACACACTTATAGGCCGCAGGTCGCGGGCTGATCCTGCTACGACGAGGGTGATTGTGCTGGCGGCGCGTTCCGGCGTCTGATTCACTCCTCCCATGACGGCCGCGCCGGACCCTGCCGACGACGTCGAGGCACTCCGCGCGGCGCTGGCGGCGGAGCGGGAGGCGCGCATCGCCGCCGAGGCGATGATCGCGCACCTCAAGCTGGTCATCGCCAAGCTGCGGCACGACAAGTTCGGCGCCTCCTCCGAGCGCGGCCGCAAGCTCATCGACCAGATGGAGCTGGAACTCGGCGACCTCGTCGCGACGGTCGCCGAGGATGCGACCCGGGCAGAGGGCCAGGGTCGGGAGGGGCCCGGGGCACCACCACCCCGCAAGCCCGTCCGGGGTCCTCTGCCCGCCCACCTGCCGCGCGAGCGGGTGGTGATACCGTCACCCTCCGCCTGCCCCTGCTGCGGCGGCAAGCTGTCCAAACTTGGCGAGGACATCACCGAGACCTTGGAGGTGGTGCCTCGGTCCTGGAAGGTGGTCCAGACCGTGCGGGAGCGTCTCTCGTGCCGCTCCTGTGAGACCATCACCCAGCCGCCCGCGCCGTTCCACCCCATCTCGCGCGGCAGGGCAGGGCCGAACCTGCTGGCCATGATCCTGGAGGCCAAGTACGGCCAGCACCTGCCGCTCAACCGGCAGAGTGAGACCTTTGCCCAGGAGGGGGTGGAGCTGAGCGTCTCCACCCTGGCCGACTGGGTCGGCACCGCGGCCGCGGTCCTCTCGCCCATCCACGCCCTTATCCGGGCCCATGTCCTGGCCGCCGAGCGCCTGCACGGGGACGACACCACCGTGCCCCTGCTCGCCCGCGGCAAGACGGTGACGGCCCGGCTCTGGACCTATGTGCGGGACGACCGGCCCTTTGCCGGGCCAGCCCCACCCGCCGCCCTGTTCCAGTTCTCCCGCGACCGCACGGCCGAGCACCCGAGGCGCCACCTGGCCTCCTACACGGGCATCCTGCAGGCAGACGCCTATGCCGGGTTCGGCGAGCTCTACCGGCCCGACCGCGAGCCAGGGCCGATTACCGAGGCCGCCTGTTGGGCACACTTCCGCAGGCAGGCGTTCGAGCTCGCTGAGATCGCCCGCGCGCCACTCGCCGCCGAGGCGGTGCGGCGCATCGACCGCGTGTTCGACGCCGAGCGCGAGGTGAACGGTCGATCGGCAGCCGACCGCCTGCAGAACCGTCAGACCGTCGTGGCCCCCCTGGTCGCCGACCTCCACGCCTGGATGCTCGAAACCAGGGGCAGGATGTCGCGCCACAACGATCTCGCCAAGGCGCTGGACTACGCTCTCAAACGATGGAAGGCGTTCACCGGGTTCCTGGCCGATGGCCGGGTTTGCTTGACCAATAACGCCGCGGAACGCGCCCTCCGTGGCGTCGCCCTCGGCCGCAAGGCCTGGCTGTTCGCGGGCAGTGACCGCGGCGGCGAGCGGGCGGCCGTGATGATCTCGCTCATCACCACGGCGAAGCTGAACGACGTCGACCCGCGTGCCTGGCTCGCCGACGTCCTCGCCCGCATCGCCAATCATCCCGCCTCCAGGCTCGACGACCTCCTGCCCTGGAACTGGAAGC
>NZ_JBHLVZ010000148.1:0-601 GCF_042433125.1 Muricoccus vinaceus
AGAATGGCGAGCGTCTTGGTGGCGCGACGGAGGTGAAGCAGGCGATGGCGGCTGGCGGGACTAGGCTGGCTGTGGCGAGTGCGGGGGCGGAGGAAGTCGCGGAGTTCGTCGTGGCATCGACAGAACCGCTCGGCTGAGGCGAAGCTCTTGAACCCACGCATACATCGTATGCGTCCTTTCACGCCCCGGTGGTCTTGCTCAAGTCCGTTGTTTTTATACGCGCTGGTCCGGTGCACCACGCGCCGGCCGAGCGTCGAGCGGATGGCACGCGGGTAGGAGCCGTGGCCGTCCGTGGTGACGCGCTCGGGCGTGATGCCGGTTGCGGCCTCGGCGGAGCGGAAGAAGGCCTGGGCTGCAGCCATGTCGCGGTGCTCGCTCAGCATGGTGTCGACGAGATTGCCGTCCCGGTCGATCGCCCGGTACAGGTAACACCATCGGCCCCGAACCTTCAGATACGTCTCATCGACATGCCAGTGGCGGCTGCGGGTACCGCCTTTGCCGTACCGCCGCTGCCGGAGTTCGCAGGTCAGGAGGGGCGCGAGCTTCGCTTCCCAGCCCCGGACGGCCTCGTAGCCGAAGACGATCCCACGCTGGAGGAACA
>NZ_JBHLVZ010000149.1:0-1039 GCF_042433125.1 Muricoccus vinaceus
GGGCGTGCTCATCAGCGTGGACCAGGCGTGACAGCAGGCATCCACGATGGCGTCGTAGCTCTCCCACACGCGGTGGCTGAGCAGGTTCTGGCGCAGGAACTCCCAGATGTTTTCGACCGGGTTCAGTTCCGGCGCGTATCGGGGCAGCGGCATTAGGCTGATGTTCTCGGGCAGGCGGAGCTTGGGTGAGGTGTGCCAGCCCGCGCCATCGAGCACGAGGACAGCGTGGGCGCCCGTGGTCACGCAACGGCTGATCTCGGCCAAGTGGATGTTCATCGCGTTCACGTTGACCTCGGGCAGAACGACAGCGGCGCCAACGGCGCGCTCAGGGCAGACCGCACCGAAGAGCCAGGCCCAAGTATAGCGGTGATCGCGCACGGCACGCGGGCGCGTGCCCCGTTTGGCCCAGATCCGTGTCAGCGTGCCCTGCTGGCC
Organism: Muricoccus vinaceus; assembly: GCF_042433125.1. NCBI lineage: Bacteria > Pseudomonadati > Pseudomonadota > Alphaproteobacteria > Acetobacterales > Roseomonadaceae > Muricoccus > Muricoccus vinaceus. Next base: position 436 of record NZ_JBHLVZ010000149.1, read on the forward strand.
CACACGGGCCTCGTCCATGAACCAGACCTCAAGGGGTGTGCCGGGTGCGACCTCGCCGACGACGGCCTTCACCCGGTCAGCGAAGCCCCCCTAAAAGCCGCTTGCGCGGCAGGATCGCTCTGCGGGTGCTGTGGCCGGACCGAAAGACGGCGGAAGCGCAGCCTGGTCAGCAGCTTGCCCACCGTGCGCTCATGCAGGCTGACCCGGAACTCGCTCCTGATCCGCTCCTGCAGGTCGCGGCAGCGCCAGCGCACGACGCCATCCCGCTCCAGTTCCGGCCCCTTCTCCACCCAGCGGGCCACCAGATCCTCCTGCTCATTCGAGAGCCGCGGCGCCGGGCCCGGAGCACGCCGGTTCATCAGCCCGGCCGTCCCCTCGGCGTTGTAGCGGTGCACCCAGTCGCGCAGGGTCTGCCGGTCCATGCCACAGACTTCGGCCGCGTCCTCGCGGGAGTGCCCCTCCAGCACCAGCGCGATCGCCAGCATCCGGCGCGCCGCCTTTGCATCACGGCTCCGGGCCGCTGACCTCCGGAGCTCGGCAGCCGATAGATCCTGCCGCGTGATCGCCAACGCCATCCCAACCTCCCGAACCAACCGCCGGGAGG
>NZ_JBHLVZ010000015.1:0-1246 GCF_042433125.1 Muricoccus vinaceus
CGCTGCTTCATCAACAGCGTCGAATCAGAACCCGCGAGTCCATGCAAGCCTGAAGTGCTCTAGCCGTTTTCGACATGCCTGCGTGGGCGGTCGGCGTCTTGCGGACCCGAAAGATCCCGGCCGGTTCCGGGAGGCATGAGGAAGGTTCCAGCCGTGATCGGGTGGCCGCGACGTGGCCAACTGTGCTCGGAGACACCCGTCGCCGCCACAGAGGCTTCTGACCGCCCACCATCCCGAAAGGGGCAGCGCCATGCTCAAGCCAGAGCACCCTCGGCTGACCGGACGAGAGACCCTAAGTTATGGAAGTCTCAGCTAACCCAACCGACACCCCTGGAACGCCGCTGAAGCCCTTCAGCTATCGCTAGGCTGCGGCAGCCTTGAGAACGCTAGCGAGAACGTCACGCATCGTTTGGGAGCGGCGGCCAAGCAGCTTCTCCAGCGTTGGATCGGTCGTGGCGAAGTCGCCACGCCGGGCGGCCCGGTACATGCCGAGCAACATCTCCGCCCTCGGCGCGGGGACGCCCTGCGCGAGCGTGGCGTCGAGCCATTCATCATCGGAAACGGTAACTCGCTTGACCTCGCGTCCCGTCAGTTCAGACGCGATCGTAGCCAGCTCCGCCATAGTGAAGACTTCGGGCGCATGGATCTCACCGGCTTCAATCCCGCGGCCGATAAGATGCAGTGCGCTCTCGGCGTAGAAGCCATGCCGTAGCGACGTGAACGGTAGGCCTGCTTGCGCGAGGAACGCCTCGGTAGCGGCGTGGTCGGACGCTGGGGCAAAGAGCGCGTCATCTCGTGAGCCCATATGGCTGGTGTAGAGCACCCGCCTTGCCCCAGCCGTGCGGGCGGCCTTGTCCGCCGTCAGGGCTCATGAGACAGGCGGGGATGGTTGAGGAAAGGAGGGTTTCTGGCTCATCGTAACCGCCAGGGAACGAGCCATGAGCCAGAAGCCAGCGACACCGAACGCGAAGCCGCCCGCCGATCGGGTGGTGCGCGACATCCGCCGCGCGACCCGCAAGCACTACTCAGCTGAGGACAAGATCCGGGTCGTGCTGGAGGGTTTGCGGGGGGAGGAGAGCATCGCCGCCCTGTGTCGGCGGGAAGGCATTGCCGAGAGCCTGTACTACACATGGAAGCTCCTATGTTGGTCAAGGGCTGCTGGAGGCCGCGTTGAATGGCCTGCGCTTGGCACAAAGATAGCCGTAGATCTCACGGGCGACGTAGCGCTTGAGACAGCGAATGATTT
>NZ_JBHLVZ010000150.1:0-1062 GCF_042433125.1 Muricoccus vinaceus
GGACTTGGTCCAGGTGAAGGGCCTCGGCTCGGCGTTGGTTCTGTCGATGTAGGCCTGGATGGCAGCTTCGAAGGCGCCGGTGCTGCCGAAGGCACCACGTTGCAGGCAGCGCCGGGTCAGCAACGAGAACCAGCATTCCACCAAGTTCAGCCAAGAGGCCGAGGTCGGCGTGAAGTGCAGGTGCCAGCGCAGGCGCTTGAGCAGCCAGTCATGGACGATCTTCGTCTTGTGGGTGGCAGCGTTGTCGAGCACGAGGTGGACGTCGAGGTCGGCGGGCACGGCGGCCTCGACCTGGTCGAGGAAGGCGCGGAACTCGGTCGCGCGGTGACGGCCCTTGCAGGCGCCAATGACCGTGCCTGCCTTTACGTCGAGAGCGGCAAACAAGTCGGTGGTGCCGTGCCGGATGTAGTCGTGGCTGCGGCGCTCGACCTGGCCGGGGCGCATGGGCAGGACGGGCACCGTGCCCTCGGTCGCCTGGATCTGCGGCGTCGATCCGCTCTGCGGCTCAACCGTCCACACACAGCGCCAGGGCGCGATCGGGCGGGTTGAGGTAGAGGCCCACCACGTCGCGCACCTTGTCGACAAAGGCCGGGTCGCGCGACAGCTTGAAGGTCTCAGCGCGGTGCGGCTGTAGGCCGAAGGCGCGCCAGATGCGCGACACCATGGCCTGGCTCATGCCGACCTGCCGGGCCATGGCACGGGTCGACCAGTGCGTTGCCCCCGCGGGCTGGGTCTCCAGCGTCCGCGTGATCATCGCCTCGACCGCCTCGTCGCTCACCCGCCGTGGCGCGCCGCTACGCGGGGCGTCCATCAGCCCCTCCGGCCGGTGTGCCAGGAAGCGCTGCCGCCAGGTGATCACGCTCTGGCGGCTCACCCCCAGTTGGGACGCGATGACGCCGTTCGGCAACTCCGGCCCGGCATCGGCGGCCAGCACGATGCGCGCCCGCATCACCGCCGCCTGACCCGCGCCGCGTCGCCGAACCAGGCGCTGCAGCGCCTCGCGCTCCTCCTCCGTTAGCACAAGCCTCGCTGCCTTCGGGCCGCGTGCCAGGGGCGCCTCCT
>NZ_JBHLVZ010000151.1:0-809 GCF_042433125.1 Muricoccus vinaceus
TGAGGAAGAAGAGCGTCCATGTGGACGCCCGAAAACCGGCCCAGATACGACCGCAGCAAGCTGCGCTACCCGAGCGATCTGACCGACGAGGAATGGTCGATCGTCGGCCCGCTGATCCCGCGTGCGAAGCGCGGCGGCAACAGGCGGTCGGTCGACGAACGCGCGGTACTGGATGGTGTGATGTACATCCTGAGCACCGGCTGCCAGTGGGCGGCGCTGCCGAAGGATCTGCCGCCACGCAGCACGGTGAATGACTACCTGCGGCGCTGGGATGAGGATCGCACGCTCGATCGCATCCACCACGCGCTCTACGTGCTGTGCCGGGAGCAGGCTGGACGCGAGGCCAGCCCGACGGCGGCAATCATCGACAGTCAGAGCGTCAAGAGCGCAGAAAAAGGGGGGCCTGCATCGATGCCTCGGGCTACGACGCGGGCAAGAAGATCAAGGGCAAGAAGCGGCACGTCCTGGTGGACACCCAAGGCCTGCTGATGCAGGCCATCATCCACGCAGCCGACATCCAGGACCGTGATGGTGGCGTGCTGCTGATGGGCTCGTTGTTCGGCCTCTACCCCTTCCTGCTGAAGCTCTACGCCGACGGCGGGTACCAGGGAGCCAATTTCCAGGCCGGGCTCCGCACCACCTGCCGCCAGATCAACCTCGAGATCGTCAAGCGATCCGAGTTGCGCAAGTTCGTCGTGCTACCGAAGCGCTGGATCGTCGAGCGCACCATCGCCTGGCTCAATCGCTGCCGACGGCTGGCCAAGGACTGGGAGTGCCTGAACCGCCGCGCGCTCGCCTTTCTGCGATGG
>NZ_JBHLVZ010000152.1:0-1338 GCF_042433125.1 Muricoccus vinaceus
TTGGGCGGGGTTTTGCGCTGTGGGCGCTGCGCCGCGACGTGAGCAAACCCTGCTCTCGCCAGATGTGACGTCGCACGGCGGCGAGGGTGTCGCTGAAGGTTGGACGTGGTTTGCGGTACCAGGCACTGCTGGCCGCGGCTTCTCGCTCTGCGGGCCTGAGCCGGGCGGCCAAAAGGGTGACGAGGGAGAACAGTGCGAGCAGGCATGGTGTGGTGCGGGCGATAGCAAGGTCCGACCACTGGCGCTGGGTTTCTACGCCAAGGTGGGCGCGTGTTTCCTGGAACGTGACCTCCAGTTGCCAGCGCTGGACGAACCAACCCAGGATCTGCTCGGGCGCGCGGTGCAGGTCGGTGCACAGCAGGGCCTGCGGGGTGAACCGCTGCTGGGGATCGCGGATCAGCACCCAGCGGATCGGCACGATGGGCATGCCGCCATGACGCCAGACGGCGGTTGCGGTGCAGATTTCGACCGACCGCTCGCCCTCGCCGTACCAGCCCGGCACGGTGATGCGCTGCCAGGCAGCACCAGGGCTCGCCAACACTTTGGACAGGTTCGGGAGCCGGGCGCCCTTGGTTCGGGGGCGGCCATTGGTCCCAGGTAGCCGGGGCGGCGCCGGGTCGTAGAGCGCCGCATCAAGGCGCAGGCGCGTGATGCTGGTGACCTTGTGGTGGGCGAGGGCAGCCAGCAGTTCCAGAGCGGCAAAGCCGCTGTCGCCGACCACCACGATCTCCCGCTGCGGCAGCCAGCGACGGGCCTGCACCACCAACTGGCGTGCCCAGTCGGTGAGCTTCTTATGCTGGAGGCCGCGCACCCGGCAGTATCGCTCCGAGGGCGCTAGGGCGGTGAGGAAGGGCAGTGCCCAGACCCGCCCGGCCCAGGGGACCGGCGCCAGCAGCATCAGGCTGATCCAGCGCAGGCCCGAGGCTTTCACGAAGTGCCCGTGGCTGGAGCGCACGGGGTCGCGGTAGATGCCCTTGGCGGCGATCCGCTTGCCGCGGCGGCGCTCAATGGTGTCGTCGATGCCCAGCACCACCGGCCCACTCGGCGCGAAGACTTGGATCAGATGCCCCAGTAGGAGGCGCGACGCCGCTCGGGAGCTCCAAGCCGCCCGGCTGAGCACCCGATGGTAGTTCACGAAGCGGCGTTCCCGCGCGAGCCCGGCGACGCGGAGCAGGCTGGTCACCGTGCGCTTGCCTGGGGCCAGAATGGCTCCGATCAGGAGCACCTCGGCATGTCGCCAACTCCGCTGGAAAAAGAGTGGCGCAAAGCTCAGGATAACCGCGGCGAAGCGGGTCGGCAGGCGCAGCATGGCGGCGTCTCTTGGCGGGGACGCGTCCA
>NZ_JBHLVZ010000153.1:0-1641 GCF_042433125.1 Muricoccus vinaceus
TTCAGCATGGTTCTCTCAAGCGCCTCGGTATACTCAACCAGTCCACCTGTGTCGGTTTCGGGTACGGTCCATAATCCCAGTGCTGTTTCCAGGACCACTCCACCTGCCCCTCCAATCCAGTAAGGAGGAACCGCGCTTCATGGTCGTCACATCTGGGGGGCCAGGGAATATTCACCCTGTTTCCATCGGCTACGGCTGTCGCCCTCGCCTTAGGGGCCGGCTCACCCTGCGCGGATTGGCCTTGCGCAGGAACCCTTGGACTTTCGGCGAGAGGGGTTCTCACCCTCTTTGTCGCTACTCATGTCCGCATTCGCACTTCCCATACCTCCAGGACCCCTCACGGGTATCCCTTCACAGGCCTAGGGAACGCTCCGCTACCGCTGCGCATCTCGCTAAAGATGTCGCAACCCACGTCTTCGGCTCGTGGCTTGAGCCCCGTTACATTTTCGCCGCAGAACAGCTATTAGACCAGTGAGCTATTACGCTTTCTTTAAAGGATGGCTGCTTCTAAGCCAACCTCCTGGTTGTTTTGGCCGTCCCACATGCTTTCCCACTTAGCCACGAATTAGGGGCCTTAGACGGTGGTCTGGGCTGTTTCCCTCTCGACAATGGACCTTAGCACCCACTGTCTGTCTGCCACGCTATACTCACCGGCATTCGGAGTTCGGTAGGGTTTGGTAGGGCTTTGGGCCCCCCTAGCCCTTCCGGTGCTCTACCTCCGGCGGTAAACACATGACGATCTACCTCAATAGATTTCGCGGAGAACCAGCTATTTCCGAGTTTGATTGGCCTTTCACCCCTAGCCACAGCTCATCCCCGACTTTTTCAACAGGCGTGGGTTCGGCCCTCCAGTGGGTGTTACCCCACCTTCAGCCTGGCCATGGCTAGATCACTCGGTTTCGGGTCTCATGCCGGCAACTCAAGCGCCCTTGTCAGACTCGCTTTCGCTGCGCCTACACCTCACGGCTTAAGCTTGCTGCCAACACGAACTCGCGGACCCATTATACAAAAGGTACGCCGTCACCCCAAAGCTCGCGCCCAGGGCTCCGACTGCTTGTAAGCGTTCGGTTTCAGGTCTCTTTCACTCCCCTTGTCGGGGTGCTTTTCACCTTTCCCTCACGGTACTTGTGCACTATCGGTCGCCAAGGAGTATTTAGGCTTGGAGGGTGGTCCCCCCATGTTCAGACAGGGTTTCACGTGCCCCGCCTTACTCAAGGATCCTGCAAAGCACTACGCCTACGGGACTATCACCCGCTCCGGTGGACCTTTCCAAATCCTTCGGCTTCTCTTTGCAAAACCACTGGCCTGCTCCGCTTTCGCTCGCCACTACTCGCGGAATCTCCGTTGATGTCTTTTCCTCCAGCTACTGAGATGTTTCAGTTCACCGGGTTCGCCTCCAGGTCCTATGTATTCAGACCAGGATCTCCATAAAGGAGGGGTTTCCCCATTCGGAAATCTGCGGATCAACGATCGCTCGCATCTCCCCGCAGCTTATCGCAGCGTGCCACGTCCTTCATCGCCTCTTGGCGCCAAGGCATCCACCGAACGCCCTTCTTTCACTCATCACCCCCGCAACCCGCACGCAGAACCAACACGCAAAACCGTGCCAACTCCACGCAACAGCGCGAAAGCATACACACA
>NZ_JBHLVZ010000016.1:0-40708 GCF_042433125.1 Muricoccus vinaceus
GTGGCCGTGGCCGTTGTAGGTGAGGGTGGCGGACAGGCCCTCGCCGAAGTCGAGCAGGGCGTTGAAGGCGCCCTCGGTTCCGCGGGCGCGGTCCCACACCGTGGCGGTGGCGCGGATGGAGCGCGCGGGGCGGCCGGCGAGAAGGCGGGCGACCTCCACCTGGTGCGGCGCCTGGGAAAAGATGGCGCCGCCGCCCTGCGCCGTGTCCAGCTCCTCCGGGCGGCGGGGGCGGTACAGGTAGTCGGTGAAGTTGAGCGCCGTGACCATGCGGACGGCGCCGTACTCGCCCGAGCGGATGAGGTCGCGGGCGCGGAGATAGGGCGCGTCGAAGGAATGGCTGTGGCCGACGAGGAGGTGGATGCCCCCCTCCCGCGCGGCGGCGATCATGGCGAGGCCGTCCTCCACGGTCAGCGCCATCGGCTTCTCCACCAGCACGTGCTTGCCGGCGGCCGCGGCGGCACGGACATGGGCGACGTGGAACTGGTGGGGCGAGGCGATGTAGACGGCATCGAGGCCGGGATCGGCGCAGAGGGCTTCCACGCTGTCATGGGTGCGCGCGCCGAAATCCTGCGCGAAGCGCGCGCGTGCCTCGGGGCGCGGGTCGGCGCAGGCGGCCATCTCCACGCGCGTGTCGCGCGCAAGGGTTGGCAGCATGAGCATGAAGGCGCGGCCGAGGCCGGCGACGCCGAGGCGGATGCGCCGCACGCCTAGAGCTCCAGCACGAGGCTGTCGGTCCTGGCGCGGGAGACGCAGATCATGAGCGCCGTCTTCTGCTCGGCGGGCGTGAGGACCATGTCGCGGTGGTCCACCTCGCCGGCGGTGTAGCGGGTGCGGCAGGTGCCGCAGGTGCCGCTCTCGCAGGAGGAGGGAAGCTTGCGGCCGTGAGCGCGCAGCACCTCCAGGATGGTGGTGCCGACGGGAACCTCGAGCGGAGCGCCATCGGGGCCAAGGCGGACCGTGAAGGGCTTGTCGTCGGCGCGGGGGCGGACGAGGTCGGAGCCGAAATCCTCGAAGTGGACGCTGTTCTCCGGCCAGTGGCCGGTCATGTCGCGCACAGCGTCCATCAGCGGGCGCGGGCCGCAGCAGTAGATGTGGGCGCGCGTGGGTTCCTCGAAGACGGGCCAGAGGTCGTAGGCATTGGCGGGGTCGCCCTCGTCGTGGTGGATGACCACGGCGTTGCCGCCGGCGAAGGCGGGGTCGGAGAGTTCGCCGTGGAAGGCGGTGCCGGCGGTGTGGCGCGTCAGGTAGAAGAGGCGGAAGGGCTTGCCGCCGATGGATTTGAGATAGCGGATCATCGCCAGGATCGGCGTGATGCCGATGCCGCCCGCAACGAAGATGTATTCCGGGGCGCTCGTGTCCAGCTCGAACAGGTTGCGCGGCGCCGAGACGTCGAGCGTCGCGCCCTCCGCCGTGTTGTCGACCAGCGCGACGGAGCCGCCGCGGCCGCCCCCCTCGCGTTTGACGGCGATGACGTAACGGTCACGCTCGTGCGGGTCGTTGCAAAGAGAGTAGTTACGCATCGCCCCGGACGGGACGCGCACGGAAAGGTGGGCGCCGGGCGTGAAGGGCGGCAGCTCGGCGCCATCAGGGGCGCGCAGTTCGAAAAGGTGGATTCCGTCGGCGGCAGGCTCCGCGCGGGTTACCCGGAGGGGCATGAATTCGCCTTCGGCGGGCGCTTCGAGCATGGGGCGTGTTCCTCCTGGCGGCCTCTGAGGACTGCGTATAGAACATACTTAGAAGACTAAGCTTCACTAAGCAAGAGTGTTTCCAGAAAATCACCTGCATCACGTTTCGTGGAGGTGTGCCGGGGGCGCTCATAGGCTTGTGCCGACGGAGGAAGACCCGCGAGCTTCTCGCTTGACGCAGAGAAGCATCAGCATAAACTTAGCGCTCTAACTATTCACCGGGCCTGCCTAGCCCATCGGGAGAAAGCGTCCCATGCTGACCGCCGCCGAGAACGAGACCCTGTGCCGCGTGGAGGGCGATGCGCCGATGGGGCGCCTGATCCGCCGCCACTGGGTGCCTGCCCTGCTGTCCGAGCAGGTGGCCGAACCCGACGGCAAGCCGGTGCGGGTGACGCTGTTCGGGGAGAAGCTGGTGGCCTTCCGCGACAGCGAGGGACGGCTGGGCGTGCTCGGCGAGTTCTGCGCGCACCGCAAGGCCTCCCTCGCCTTCGGGCGCAACGAGAATTGCGGGCTGCGCTGCCTGTATCACGGCTGGAAGTTCGACGTGGAGGGCAACGTGGTGGACATGCCGTCCGAGCCGAAGGAAAGCAGCTTTGCCGACCGGGTGAAGCAGAAGGCCTATCCCGTGCGCGAGGGCGGCGGCTTCATCTGGGTTTACATGGGCAAGGCCGAGGAGATGCCCGTGTTCGAGCAGCCGGCCTGGGCACCCACCCCCGGCGCGAGTGTCTCGGCGCTGCGGATCGAGCTGCCCTGCAACTGGGCGCAGATCATGGAAGGGCAGATCGACAGCGCGCATTCGTCCTCGCTGCACTCCTCGGACATGCGGCCGGCGCGGGGCGATGCCGCGGCGCTGGACACGCACTGGGTGCGGCCCTCGACCGACAAGAACCCGCGCATCCAGGTGCAGGTGACGAATTACGGCATGCGCTACGCCGCCATCCGCCGGCCGCTCATGAACGCGGCCACGCAGGATTACGTGCGGATCACCACCTTCGTCGCGCCCTTCACGGCGCTGATCCCGCCCAACTCCACCTACAACGTGGCCAGCGTGATCGTGCCGCGGGACGACACCAGCACCTATTTCCACTTCATCGCCTGGACCGAGGAAGGCCGCGAGAACATCTCGCCCGAGGCGTGGCGGAAGTTCTGCGTGACTGAGGTGGGCGTGGATGTGAACGCCGACTTCCGCCCGATGAAGCGGCATGCCTCCAACGACTACCTCCAGGATCGCGAGGCCATGAAGGGCGGCAACTCCTTCACGGGCATTCCGGGCATCCCGAACCAGGACATCGCGATGTGGGAATCCATGGGCGCGATCGCCGACCGCACGAGCGAGCGCCTGGGGGCGAGCGACATCGCGGTGATCCAGTTCCGCCGGATCATGCTGGACGCGGTCGCGCGGCACGAGGCCGGGTCCGAGCCGATCGGGCTGGGTGCGCCGCACCTGCCGCAGGGCAAGCTCCGCTCCTACCAGGGGGTGGTGGCCAAGACCGCGGACTGGCGGACGCTCGGCGCCTCGGAGGAAGAGGCCCACTATCTCACGGGCATGGAGGAAGAGCCGGAGGAGCGGGAGATGGCCCAGGCGGCGGTCGCCTGAGCCCGCCGTTCTCCACGGCGATCCGGGCACCGGCGGCGGAACCGCCGGCGCCCGCGGGCACGCGCATCGACCCCCTGCCCTTCGACGAGAGCGTGGGTTTCCTGGTGCGCGACCTGAACCGCGCGATTCAGCGGCACCTCCAAGCCCGGCTGCAGCCGCATGGGGTCGCGCCGGGGGCCTGGTACTTCCTCCGCGTGCTGTGGGAGGAGGACGGGATCACCCAGCGCGACCTCGCGCGGCGCGTGGGTATGATGGAGCCGACCGCCGTGATCGCGCTGCGCGGCATCGAGGCGGGGGGATGGATCCACCGCGTGCGGTCGGAAACGGATAAGCGGAAGGTGCACATCTTCCTCACCGAGGCGGGGCGCGACTTGCGGGAGGTTCTGGTGCCGGAGGCGCACCAGGTGAACGCGCTGGCGACGCGGGGGCTATCGGGGGACGAGGCGCGGATGCTCAAAGCGTTGCTGCGGCGGGCACGGGGGAATTTTCCGCTGCAGGACTGAGGGGAGAAAGGCCACGGGTGTGTTTCGGCACCCAACTGGGACCCAACTCTAAATAGTTCGTAACCTGTTGGATCTACTTGCAGATCAGGCCACGTGCCGGGGTCCCCATTGGCGTCGATCGGGCCCCCGCTCTTTGAGCAGATTCAGAAGCAACCTCAAAGACATAAGGCCATTTTTGTGGGGTCCCGGTTGAATGCTTATCCATAGGGCTGAGGTTGCTCGGGACGGGGTCGCAGTTGTGGCGGTACGCGGCGCGCATGGCCCGGTGGGAGGGGTGGTGACCGGGGGCGAGGGTAGCCGGCTGGGCGCTGGCCTCGTCTGGGTCCCCTTCCCCTTCGGCGTCGGGCTCAAGGTCGGCCTGCGGCGCGTCGGCATGCAACACGGTGCCTCATCATCGATGCCTACATGGGGCCAGCAAAGCCGATGAGGCCCGCCTTGGCCGTGATGTAGTCGTGGTAGGGTACTGCGGGCCGCGCCATAAGGCCGCTCGCGATGGTCACGACGCTACCGCTGGGCCGCCGCTCCATAATCGGGACGATGGCCTGGCACACGGTGGGTCACTGCCGAGATGCTCAGCCTTATCGGCGACAATCCGAAGCGTACCCGTCGGAGGCAGCCCTGGCCAAGTTGTGTGGCGCTTGCCCCATCCCAGCCCTAGGAGCGTGTCTCGGTAACGGCTGAATTGGATCGACAGGTGGGACGAGCGGCGATTCGCTCGGCGGCATGACGAAGAGATTTCGGCCTGGAAGGTGGACGAGGTCTGGCTGCTGCCGCCCTCGGTGCAGGAGTTCGTGCCCCAGGGGCGTCCTGCGCATCAGGTCCGCGACAATGTGGTGGAGGAACTCGATCTCTTCGCCATCCTTTCGGCCTACACGGAGCCCCGTGGTTATTCGCCGTACCACCCGGCGATGATGGTGGGGCTGTTGCTTTACGCCTACCGCCGTGGCGTCTACTCGTCGCGGCGGATTGCGCGCGCCTGCGAAGGTTCGAAGCACTGCTTCGAACCGCGACTTCCAGGCGGTGACGGCGCTGAACCGGCCCGACTTCAGCACCATCAGCGAGTTCCGCCGGCGCCACCTTTCGGCCTTGGCCGCGCTCTTCGTGCAGGTGCTCACCTTGTGTCGACGTGCTGGCCTGGTCGGGCTCGGCCATGTCGCGGTGGACGGCACCAAGCTGCGGGCCAATGCCTCCAAGCACAAGGCGATGAGCTACGCCCGGATGGGCCCGGCCGAGGCCGAGCTGGCGGCCGAGGTTGAGGGATGGCTGGCGCAGGCGGAGGGGACGGATGCCGAGGAGGACGCCACTCTCGGGGCCGAGCGGCGCGGCGACGAGATGCCGGATTGGATGCGCGACAAGGGGCGCCGCCTGGAGCGGATCCGGGCCGCGAAGGCGGAGCTGGAGGCCGAGGCACGGGCTGCGGAAGCCGCTAAGCCGGATCCGGAGACCAAGGCCGATGGCTCGCCGGGCGGGCGCCGCGGGCGCAAGCCGAAGCGTGCACCTGGCGTACCGAACCCCAGTGCCCAACGCAACTTCACCGACCCGGAGAGCCGGATCATGAAGGGCCGCGACGGCTTCCTGCAGGCCTACAATGCGGGTCCCGCGGTGGACGCGACGGCACAGGTGATCGTGGCGCATCACCTGACCAACAAGGCCTCCGACCAGGACGCCTGTCTCGTCTCGGAACATTGTTGGGATCCGGTCGGCTTGGCCATTGTAGACTACGCTTGTTGCTTTGAACGCCTGAAGAGCGCCGTGCAGGGAGGCAAGTAAGCCATGCTCCAGATGCATGGCAGAGCGCCGGATTATGTTGCACAGGGTGGCCGCCGTCCGCACCAGGGCTGGGCCTGTTCGAGCTGCGCTGACAGCCGCAAGAGGACATCTTCCCGGCCAAACCCGCCGACGAATTGCACGCCGACCGGCAGGCCCTCGCGGCTCATGCCTAGCGGCAGCGAAATAGCGGGCTGGCCGGTAACGTTGAAGATTCCCGTGAAAGGCGCGAAGTCCCGCACCTTCCTCCGGTGCTCCGCGTAGCTGTCGTCTTGTTTGCGCAGCGTGCCAAGCGGGGGCGGAACCTGCGCCAAGGTTGGGGTGATCAGGACGTCGTACCTATCGAAAAATCGAGCAATCCGGCGGCTAACGCCGTGCAGTGCATTGATTGCGCCGGCGTATTCAGCAGCCGTCGTTCCGCGCGCGGTCTCCGCCGCCGCCCAGGTGAGCGGTTCCACGTCCCCACGCTCCGCATCACGGCCGAGGGCCATGGCCCTCTGCAGGATGGCGAGGCGTATATGCGTGGCGATAACGAGGTTGCTGCAGGCGAATTCGTCCATCGAGAAATCGGGCTGGTCCACTTCTACATGGTGGCCAAGCGACGCGCAGAGCGCCGCAGCCTGCTCCGTCGCGGCCATGCAGTCCGGTTCGGTTTCCGGGCCGCCTGCGAAGCGGGTCGTGAATGCCATGCGCAACCGCCCGGGGTCGGCGCCGACTTCGCAGAGAAAGGGCCCTGCCGGCGTGGGCGCGGCGTAGGGGTCGCCCGGTGCTAGGCCATGTGTTGCGTCGAGCAGGGCGGCGCTGTCGCGCACGCTGCGGCTCAGCACATGAGCCACGGAGTACCCGCCCCAGCCCTCGCCTGCGAAGGGGCCTGAAGGAGTGCGTGCCCGCGTCGGTTTCAGCCCGACTAATCCGCAGGCTGAGGCGGGTGCGCGGATTGACCCACCTCCATCGGTGGCGTGGGCCGCCGGCACCATGCCTGAGGCAACGGCGACCGCCGATCCACCGGAGGAACCAGCTGCGCTGCGCTCAAGGTCCCATGGATTGCGCGTCGCCCCCGTGAATAGGGGCTCCGTCGCCGGGGAGAGGCCAAACTCGGGCGTGTTGGTCTTCCCAACGATGACCAACCCGGCCCGGAGGTACCGCTCGACGATGGTACTTGATTCTGTGGAGACGTAACCCGCGTAAAGGGCGCTGCCATTGGTCAGCCGCGTGCCAGCCAGATGCGTCGATAGATCCTTCAGGAGGAAGGGAACGCCGCAGAGATGGCCCTCTACCGGCGATTGCGCCGCGAGTGCCGCGCCATGCTCCGGAAAGGACGCCGTCAAGGCATTGAGCGCCGGGTTTAGGCGCGCGATCCTCTCGGCTGCCGCCTCGGCGACCTCACTCGCGCTGACCTTACGCCGTTCTATTAGCTGGGCGAGGCCGACCGCATCAAATGATCCGTATTCGCTGAAGGCGGCCACCGGCTATCTCCTAACCCGGGTTGCGGCAACAGGCAGTTGATCTCGCCACGCTCCAGATGCTTAGGTTACGAAGTAACCAGGAGGAAGGCAATGCAGCGTCGCAATCTGCTCTTGGCAGCGTCCTCAGGACTGCTCCTGCCCTCGGTCGCTCGGACGCAGGCCAGCAAGGTTTTGCGCTTCATCCCTCAGGCGGACCTCTCGGCCACGGACCCGCACTTTGTAGCCAACTACGTCACGCGCAATCACGGCTACATGGTGTTCGACACCCTTTACGGTCTGGACGCGCAGTACCGGTCGACGCCGCAGATGGTGGAAGGTCATTCGGTCGAGGAGGATGGCCGCCGGTGGCGGCTGGTACTTCGGGAAGGAATGACATGGCACGACGGCGAACGGGTGCTGGCCCGTGATTGCGTGGCCAGCATACGGCGCTGGGGAAGTCGTGACTCGTTCGGACGGCTGCTGCTCGACGCTACCGAGGAGGTCGCCGCGGCGGACGACCGCACCATCGTCTTCCGGCTGAAGCGACCGTTCCCGCGCCTGCCAGACGCGCTCGCGAAGTCGAACCCACTGATGCCAGCAATGCTGCCAGAACGACTGGCCCGCCTCCCTCCCTCCGTGGCCCTGCCCGAGGTGATCGGCAGCGGACCTTTCCGCTTTGTTCCAGGCGAGCGAGTGCCGGGAGCGCTCGCCGTCTATCACCGCTTCGCGGCATACCGCGCGCGCGAATCGGGCGACGCGGTTGCGACCTCCGGGCCGAAGCGGGTCCATGTTGACCGGGTAGAGTGGCACACCATGCCTGATCCATCCACGTCTGCGAGCGCCATGCGTTCCGGCGAGATGGATTGGTGGGAGTACGTGGCACCTGACCTCACATCCAGCCTGCAACGGGCCCGCGGCGTGCAGGTGCGGCAGCTGGATCCGGCCGGCTCCATGCTCATCATGCGGCTCAATCACCTAAACCCGCCCTTCAATAATCCTCGTATCAGGCGTGCCCTGCTCCGAGCCATCGACCAGCGCGAAATGTTGCAAGCAGCCGTGGGCGACGAACCCTCGATGTGGCAGACGAACGTTGGTGTCTTCGCGCCGGGCACGCCGCTGGCCAATGATGCCGGCATGGAACCCCTGACCGGACCGCGCGATCTCGACCGAGCCCGCAGAGAAATCGTTGAAGCTGGCTACGCTGGGGAACGTGTGGTGCTGATCGTGCCGACGGATTTCCCGACCTTCCGTGCACTGGCCGACGTGGGCGCCGACATGATGGGGAAAATCGGCCTCAAGGTCGATTATCAGGCACTCGACTGGGCCACCGTGTCACAGCGCCGCACCCGCCGGGAGCCGGTTGATCAGGGCGGCTGGAGCTGCTTCTTCAGCGGCGGCGCAGGAAGCGACTTCGTCAACCCCATCATCAGCACGCAGCTCGTCGCCAACCCGGACACTGCCTTCTACGGGTGGCCGGACAACCCGCGCGCCGAGGCGTTACGGCTTTCCTGGCTCGATGCGCCAGATCTCGCGGCTCAGCGAGCGATCGCGGTGGAGATGCAACGGCTGGCGCTGGAGGATGTGCTCTACATCCCACTTGGCCAGTACCGGCAAGTCACGGCGCAGCGCGCGAACGTCACCGACGTGGTGTCCGGCTTCCCAGTCTTCTGGAACCTGCGCAAGAACTGACACGCCTCGCACCGCTCGCGAGATTCAAAGGAGCAAGATTGTGTCCGACTGCGTTCAGATCAGGAGCCGCGGCCACTGCGATCCTCGCTTCGCCGCCATCCGACAAGCCTTTGAGGAGAACTTCGCCCACCGCGGCGAGGTTGGCGCTAGTGTTGCAATCGTGCACCGGGGTGAGTTGGTGGTCGATCTCTGGGGTGGCTCGCGCGACGCTGCGGGAACCCTGCAATGGGACGCGGACACTCTAGTCTGCGTCCAATCGGTCACGAAGGAGGTTGTCGCGCTAGCCCTGCACATCGCTGCGGACCGGGGCCTTGTTGATCTGGACGCGCCCGTCGCGCGCTATTGGCCAGAATACGCTTCAGCGGGCAAGCAGGACACCAAGGTAAAATGGCTACTCGACCACCGTGCCGGCGTGCCGGTGGCGGCCGATGCCACACCGGGAATGGCTTATGACTGGCTGCGGATGACCGAAGCGCTCGCCCGTACCCAGCCACTGTGGGAGCCCGGCACCACCCCTTGTTACCATTCCGCCAATTACGGCTTCCTCGTGGGCGCGGTGCTGTGGCGCGTCACCGGCATGATGCCGTCGGCCTTCATCCGCGAGCATGTTGCTGGGCCGCTCGGTATCGAGTTCTGCATCGGCCTACGACAGGAGGAGGAGGCGCGTGTCGCCACCTTTCTTGGTGCATCGGAGCATGTTTCGGCGACATGGGTAGCGGCCGGGGACGACAACATCTTTGGGCGCAGCTGGCGGATTTTCTGGCCGGACGAGGACTATAACAGCAGCGACTGGCGCCAGACTGAGATTCCGTCCGTGAACGGGCACAGCAACGCCCGGTCGCTGGCTCGGATCTGTGCTGCCATGGCCGAAGGCGGAACGCTGGGCGGCGTGCGTCTGCTTTCGCCCGCCGCTGTGACGCGAGCGGCTGAGATCCAGTGGACCGGCACGGACGCGATCGGCCGCTACCTTTCCATGTCGCTCGGCTTCATCATGACGACACCGAGCTTCCCAACTACCGGCCCGCGCGCCATCGGTATGTCCGGCGCCGGCGGCGCCACGGCCTTTGGCGACCCGGACCGCCAGCTCGGCTTCGCCTACACGATGAACTCGATGTATCCGGGGCCGGAGCGCAGCACGCGCTCTGCCGCGTTAGTGGAGGCGCTGCAGAGCTGCTGTGCATAAGCGATCGCTTCAGTGCCGTCCGGACCAGCGCCAGGCCGAGAATGCCGACCTGCACATCGGCGCGTGTGTCTGAGGCATAGTGGTAAGACTCCCTCGCCTGGCGCAGCTAAAATCTTTGCGCGGCGAGGGAATTGCTGCCGGCTCGAGCGGCGCCATGAATTTACTGCAGAAAGCGCTGTTCGGTCCAGCGGGCGATATAATCAAACATGTTCCGCACGCTGTTGCGGTACGCATCCGGGTTTGGGTCGCATGGAATGCAAGGTGTAAAGCCGTGAGTGGCGCCTTCAACGAAAACCAAACTCTTATCGGTGCTTCGGGCCGCGTCAAACTCCTCCTCGGAGTCCCGAATGAACAGGTAACCTGTCATTCCCATGACCAGCAACGGCTTGCTGATGACACCGACCGCGCAAATTGTGGAGTTGTTCGATGAGCAGTGATCGACGCCGTCGAAGGAGTTCGTGGAGCGGACGGCCTGCGTGCTGAGGTAAGAGCGGATCGAGAGCAACTTGGTGCCCCGATCGAAGCTGTTTGTGGTCGCGTAGGTCTCCAGTTCTGGCGGGCTGACGGATTGGACAACCTGCCTTACGACGCTGCCGTCGTTCTGGAGCAGCTGCTGTGATCGGAGCGTCCGCCGAAGCGGTACCGCTGTATCCAGACTATGCAGCTGCGAGGCTCCACCTGGACCGGGCCCAGGGTTACCCCCGTGCGGGATGACGACAATGTCGTTGTCGGGATAGGGTCCACGTCCTTCGGCGATCCGCTGCCGACGGACCAGTATATCGTCGGTGAGCCGGTTCATACGGGCCGATTGCGCGGCATAGTACCGGGTCTGGAACTCCGCAGAGTAGTGCGAGGACCCATTTGGGTTGTAGCCATTGGCCGAGTTGTAAGGATCCAGGCTCGAGTCAAACTGTCCGGGCGCCTCGCTTATCGTGGCGCCATTCAAGCTTCGCAGCAAGATCACGGGAACGCCGGGATGTGCGTCCGCCAGGATCAAGGCGTCAGCTGCGGGCAATCCCGCCAGATCGTCTCGGCATGGGACGAGCTTACGCGAATCCTGACAGAACGCGGTGCCAACCTCCGCGACGGCCTGATAGAAGCTGAGCGTCGGGCCACCCCCGCTATGCCCCAGTAGGACGATGCTGCGGATACCGGGCTGCCTTCGCAGGAAGGCCATGCCTTCCTTTACGTCGAGCGCGATGCGATCCCAATCCACAAGCAACTCATTGTTGATGTAGCGCGTGTTCATGCACAAGGCTGCGAATCCGCGTCTCGGCAGCTCTGTGCATCCAATGTGCCGAAGATAATCCGAAGTTCTATGGACGATGAGGAACGCCACATGAGGATTTCCTCCTTCCGGTTGGTAGTACACACCTTGCGCTGCACCGAGCGGAACATGGCTCGATGTGGGTTGAGCCTGCGCCATTGATGCAAACCCTGTCGCGGCCAGGACCGCCATGCAGGCAATACGCAGTCTTTGGTACATGAAACCTCCTGTGATCGGGACCCGGCCATTGAGTGAGCCGGTCTCCATGCTTCAGACAGTCAAGCTCCTCAGGTTTCGCATTCTTTCACTGTCGGTAATTATAACCTGCACTCGTCCTTATTCGCATCGGCGACCTTCAGCAACACGCTCGCAACACCTCGGAGATCAGACCGGCGAGAGCAGTCGGCCGAAGCCCAGCAATGGCGCATGGATGCCGAGCTGGCGTCGGAGGAGCCAGCCCGTGGCCTGATTGCTGGTCAGCACCGGACGCCCAAGTAGCGCCTCAGCAGCATCCACCAACTGCAGCACCCGGATGGCGGTGCAGCCAAGCAGGACCGCTTCAGCTTCATCAGGCACCCAGCTTCGCAGTAGATCTAGCCAGCGCGCCGGCGACACGTCGAACACCTCGGCAGGCGTAAGCAGACCGAGCCCATGTTCGGCCACGCATTCCAGGCCATGTTGACCGAAGAACGCCGCTTCTCGCTGATTGATCTCCTCGATGTAGGGCGTTACCAAAGCAATGCGGCGCACGTGTAGCGCGGCCGCGCCGGTCAAAATTGCCTGAGACGTTGCGATGGCCGGACAGCGGGCCGAGGCTGCCGCCTGCCTCAGGATCTCGCCTTCCAACACGTCGCTGAAGGGCGAGACTGCGGTGCAGTGGAAGGCGATAACATTGGGCTTGGCATGACCCAACAGGGCGGCTGCTGCCTCCACTCGCTCGGCCATCCGCAACAACTCCTCGCGGGAGCTGCCGTTCAGCGGTACCCGGGTCACATGCAGCGAGACGTCACTCGGCATAAGGGCTGCCAGATTTGGCCCGGCGGTGATGTTCTCGGAAGACTTATTGAGCCGGCTCTGGTGTTCTTGAGGATTTTGCCTGCTGTGCCCAGGTAGGCGGAACAATGAAGCACGTAGACATGCGGAGCCTGGCGCCGGAGGCGCAAGAGGAGCGACGGCGGCAGGTGATTGGGCTGCGCCAGGCGGGGCAGACCTATGCAGCGATCGCAGCCCAGGTCGGTCTGACCCCGACCGGGGTCTTTGACATCTGCAAGCGCTTCGCGGCGCGCGGCCAGGCGGGGCTGAAGAGCAAGACGCGCGGGCCAGCACCAGGGCATGGCAGCCTGCTAGCGGAGGAGCAGGAGGCAGAAGTCCAGGCACTGATCCGCAAGCAGATGCCGGATGAGTTGGGGCTGCCGTTCGCGCTCTGGAGCCGGGCAGCGGTGCAGGCCCTGGTCCGGCAGCGTTTCGGCATCATGGTGGCGGTGCGGACCATGGGCAGCTACCTGGCACATTAGGGCTACACGCCGCAGAAGCCGCTGCGGCGGGCCTGCGAGCAGGACCCGGCCGCGGTGCGACGTTGGCTGCGGCGCGAGTACCCGGCGATCGCGGCGCGGGCCAAGGCGGCGAACGGGGTGATCTTCTGGGGCGACGAGAGCGACCTGCGCTCGGACGACGTGAGCGGCCGCAGCTATGCCCCGCGCGGCGAGACTCCAGTGGTCCGCGCCAACCACCGGCGAGCCAATGTCGGCCTGGTCTCCGCGGCGACCAACAGGGTCGAGGTGCGCTGGATGGTGCTCGACGGTGCGATCAAGGCGTCAACCCTGATCCGCTTCCTCGAGCGCCTGGTCCGCGGCGCAGGCCGCAAGGTTTTCCTCATCCTCGACCGGTTGCAGGTGCATCAGGCTCGTGCTCACGCGGCCATGGCCAGCAACCCGTCCTGAAAGGCGGTCAGGACATGCAGGAAGGCCTCGGGCTGCTCGCGGAAGGGGAAGCTGCCGCTCCGGTTGATCAGGTGGAACTGCGTGGCCGGCTGGTGCTGCGCAATGATGCGGAAAAGCCAGAGCATGTGGTCGCGCGAGACGAGCGGGTCTTCCGCCGCCGCGATGATCTGGGTGGGCACGGGAAAGGCGGCTTCCCGCGCCGCCCTGAACAAGCCAAACTTGGCGCGCAGCACACTGCCGGTCAGGGCGGCGGCTGCAGCCGGGTTGGCCATGCGGCGCAGCACCGCCCGATGCGCCTCGCTCTCTGCCGCCGCGACAGATCCGTCCAGCAGCGTACTGTCAATGTGGTGGTGGGCGTAGGACATGCGGTCGAAGGCCCAGAATTGTGCTTGGCGGGTGGAGGCGGGCTCGGGCGCGCCGAGGAAGGTAAGGTTGTCCACCCCATCACCGCTCGGCGCCGCAGCCGCGCTGGCGACGATGGCGAGCGAGGCGAGGAGACCCGGCTGATCGAGCGCCACCAGTGCCCCGACCAGCCCGCCGAGATCGTGCCCGACGAGGTGCACGGGGCCGTCCGCCACCGCGGCAACGGCGGCGGCGGCGTGGCGGGCCATGACCTCCACCGTCAGCGGTCCGTCGCCCGCGGGCGTGCCGCCGCTGCCCGCAGCATCGATCGCGATCACGCGCCGCGTGCGCGCCAGGGTTTCAGGCAGGGCACCCCAGAGATGGGAACCGCCAGCATACGGCACCAGGCCGGGCGTGCCGCCATGCAGCAGCACCACGGCCGGTCCGTTCCCGGCGCCGCCTTCGAAGATTTGGGTGACCAAGTCATTGGCCTGGACGGTGCGAGGGGTCAGCACGGTCATGGGCGGCTCCTACCAAGCGCTATGAAGGTCGACGAAGCCGGCGAGCAGCGCGTTGAAGCGCTCGGGGTGCTCCCGGTAGACGAAGTGGCCGGCCTCGTTGAACACGTTAAAGGTGGTGCGGCGCTCGTGCCTTGCGATGCGCTCAAACAGCTCCATCCCACGCTCCACCAGGGCGGTGCGATCATTGAAACCCCAGATCACCTGGGTCGGGCGCTGCAGCCGGCCCTCGTCGATCCAGGTGAGCGTCTCGCGCTTGTAGCGGGCGAGATCCGGCAGGAAGAGGTCGGCACCAAGGCCCTCGCCGACGATCTTGTCCACGCCGCGCCGGTAGTCCGGGTTGGCAAGCGTCTCCATCACCACGTCCATCCAGGCTTCCGTCACCACCTCCTTGCGGAAGCAGTAGTTCTCGTAGACCCAGCGGGCGGATTCACGCGTGAACGGCGGATGCGGTGGCCGCGCCAGCACCACCTCGTTCGTGCCCACTCCGGGGCTGAGCGTGCCGCTGGTGACGATGGTGAGAGAGCGGACCAGGTCTGGGCGCTCCATGGCCAGCCGTGCCGAGGCGAAGCCGCCGCGCGAATGGCCGACGATGTGCACGGGCGGCAGCTTCATCGCCACCAGAAAGTCGCGGATATGCGCGACCACGGCGCCCATCGTGTAGTCCTCATCCCGCAGGGGAGGGTCGGTAAATCCCTGGCCGATCTTATCCGGCACCACCACACGGAAGCGCTTCGCCAACGGCGCGACCTGCATGTTCCAGGCATAGGCGGAGGAGGCGGAATCGGCGCCGCCGAAATTGCCGCCGTAGATGAAGACCAGCGCTTCCGGCCCTTCCCCCTCCACGTGGTAGGCCGTGCGAAGGCCGCCAATGTCGATGAACTGCCGGGGCGGGAACGGGTAGGGATCGGCCGGCTTCCCAGCATCCAACGTCATGCTATCCATCTCCTGTCTCCCCCTGCAGCGCGCGAGCAGCGCCCGGTGGCAGTGCAGCATATTGGTAGATAACTATCAATCTTCTTGTTCTCGCTCCGGTGCTCTGCCTATGCTCCCACCAGCAGACGCGACGACGGAGATGCCCATGCCCGGCCCCCCCGCTTTCCCCGTGAATGAACTTGGCAGGGCGGGCACCGCGTGGCTGTGACGGTCGGCGTGCCTTTTGAGGCGTTCATCAACCAGAGCCAGTTCAGCTACATCGGCACGCCAGGAAGGAAGGACAACTTTTCACTGTCCTACGGGGATTATAGCTGGAAGGCCGGCATCTGGCGCATGCTGAACGTGCTCGACGATTTCGGCGTGAAGGCTTCCATGTCTACGAACGGTCTCGACACGGAGCGCACAGGGCGCTGATGCCGCGTATCGAGGTAGGTTCCGGCCAACGCAGCGCTGGCCATTGATGAAGCCGTCGCCCTTTGCGTTGCTCCTTTCAGCCCGCTCAAGGAAGTCTTGTCATGATGCGCTTACCGCTCCACCGGCGCTCCTTTCTCGCAACGTCTATAACGCTCGCCGCACCGCTGCCTGCGCCGGCACAGACCGGGCGGGCGCGGGTGCTGAAGTTCGTGCCCCAGGCAAACCTCACCAGCCTCGATCCGGTCTGGACGACAGCCAACGTCACGCGCCACCACGGCTACATGGTCTGGGACACGCTCTACGGACTTGACGCCTCCAACGAGGCCCAGCCGCAGATGGCCGAGGGTCACGTGGTGGAAGATGAGGGGCGGCTCTATACCATCACCATTCGCCCCGGAATGCGCTTCCACGACGGGGAGCCGGTGCGCGCGGCAGATGCAGTGGCGAGCCTGGCGCGATGGTCCCGCCGCAACGCCGCTGGCCAGTACTTTGCTGCCAACCTGGTTGAGATGGCGGCGCCGGACGACCGGCGCATTCGCATCCGGCTGAAGCGGCGACAGCCGAACCTGATCGATAGCTTCGCCTCCGCTACCTCTCCCGTCGCCTTCATCATGCCGGAGCGGATCGCGCAGACCGATCCCTTCCAGCAGTTCCGTGAGGTGATCGGCTCCGGCCCCTACCGCTTCAAGGCGGACGAGTACGTGTCAGGCAGCCGCAGCGTCTACGAGCGCAACCCAAACTACAACCCGGTCTCCGCCGGCACCCCGAGCCTGACGGCCGGGCCGAAGGTCGCACATTTCGACCGCGTCGAGTGGCACGTCATCCCGGATGCGGCGACGGCAGCCGCCGCGCTGCGGACGGGCGAGGTGCACTGGTACGAGCAGCCCGTGCCGGAGCTCGCCGCTTCCTTGCGGCGCGACCGTGGCATCACCGTGGAGCCTATGGGCATGCGGCCCAATCCGGGGGTGCTGCGCCTGAACCACCTGCACCCGCCCTTCAACAACCCGGCGCTGCGCCGCGCCCTGCTGCCCGCCATTGACCAGCGGGACTTTATGGCCGCCGTCGCCGGCGACACCCCGGACGCCATCGACACACGCTGTGGCTTCTTCACCACGGGCTCTGTCATGGCGAGCGAGACGGGGTTGGAGCCGCTGCTCGGCCCGCGCAGCTTCGATCGCGCGAAGGCAATGATCCGCGAATCCGGCTATGCTGGCCAGCCGATCCGCCTTCTCTCCCCGACCGACATCCTGGCCCCCACCGCCATCGCCCAGGTGGCGGGCGACCTGTTCAGGCGCTTGGGCCTGAACGTGGAGGAGGCGACGATGGATTGGGGCAGCGTGGTCCAGCGCCGCGCCAGCCGCGAGCCGGTGGAGCGCGGCGGCTGGTCCGCCATGACCACCGCAGTGAACGACACCGATTTCCTGGATCCCAGCGTGCACTTCGCCCTGCGAGGCAACGGGCTGGATGCTTGGTTCGGCTGGCCGAGCAGCCCGAAGCTGGAGGCGCTGCGCGAGGACTGGCTGACGGCGGAGGACCGGGCGGCGCAGAGGCGGATCGCCGGGGAGATGCAGCGCCAGGCCATGGAGGACGTGCCCTACATCCCTGTCGGCGCCTATCGCGCCATGACCGCCACGCGCCGCAACCTGCAGGACCGCGTCGGGGGCTTCCCAATCTTCTGGGGAGTAAGGGAGGGCTGAGACCGGGCCGAGGCTGCTAGCGGGAGGCTGCCGGCTCGTCTTGGCTTTCCTCAAGGCCCGTCCTGACCTTCGCCAGCAACGATAGTAGCTGCTCCACCTCCTCGTTCGTGAGGTGCCGCAGCGCCGCCTCGTTCCCGGCAATGGCGATGTGCATCATGTCCTTGCGCATGCTCCGCCCCTTCTCCGTCAGGAAGACGTGCACCACCCGCCGATCCGCCTCGCTCCGCTGGCGGCGCACCAAGTCCAGCCGTTCCATTTGGTTAAGCGCCACTACAACGGAAGGCCCCATCAGCCGCACGCGCCGCGCCAGCTCGTTCTGCGCCAGCCCGTCCTCCTCGTAGAGGGCCCAGAGGTATCCCCAATGGGAGACAGAGGAGCCGTGCTGCCGCAGCGTATCCTGCACCCGCCCCCGGAAGATCCGGTGCAGATCCCGGAACTGGAAGCCGATGTTCCAGGGCCCGGCGTAGAACTCCTGCCGCTTCCTCATCGGCCAGCGCACCCGCTCCTGCGTGCCCGCCGCCTCTACGCGGTCATTTGTGTCTGACAGGTCGGGCAATGGCGTCTTGGGGCCGGGGCGGGTGCGCTTCGGCAAGATCGAACTCTCCTTGAATAGCGCCGCTCGTAAGCCATGGCGCCCTCCACCGCCAGGGCAAGGGCAAATAGGTATCTATCTATCTATCGTTTCCGTGCCACGATGGCCTGCCCGTCGTGGCCCATCTGCCTCTGGCGGCGCTATCGACGTGATCGGCCGCATCTACGCCACTTGTCTTGGCGAGGCGCTGGACGAAACGTGGGTGGTGGAGAACCGGTCGGGAGCCAACAACACCCTTGGCGCCGCCGAGGTCGCCCGCTCGGCGCCCGACGGCACCACCCCCCTCGTTAACGCCGACATCCACCTCATGGCTTGCCGCGTCATGCGCGCCGAACCTACGACCCGGTCGCGGACTTCACGCCCGTCGCCCGCTTGGCAACCGCCCCTATGGTGCTGGTCGGCAATCCCCGCACCACGCCGGAAGGCGGCGTGGCCGCCTTCGCCGCAGCTATGAAGGCCTAGCCCGACAAGGTCTCCTTCGCCAACTCTGCCCTCGGTGCCATGGGCCACCTGTCGACCAAGAGTTTCAAACAGCAGGCCATCGCCGACGCTCTCGTGCTCTCCTACCGCGGCACTGCCCGGCGCTGACTGACGTCCTCTCCGGCAACACCGCCCTCAGGGTCGCCCCGCTCGGCTCCGCCCTGCCCCATATCGAGGCCGACCGTCTGCGCGCCTTCGCCATCATGGGCGCGAAGGGGTCCAACCGCGCGCCCAACATCCCCACCACCGCCGAGCAAGGCATGCCCGGCCTGGACTTCACCCTCTGGTACGCCGTCTGGGGCCCCAAGGGCCTGCCGGACTCCGAGGCCGACCGCCTCAACGCCGCAGTTCAGACCCTCGCCCGCGACCCGAACACCCGCGCTCGCATTGCCGACCAGGGCGCCGAGCCTGTGGCCGAGGATCGCGCCGCCTTTGCTCGTTTCGTAGATGCGGGATCGGAGCGCAATGCGCGGATCGCGCAGGTCGCGGGGATCCAGCCGGAGTAGGCTAGATGGCATCCTGGCCGGGCGGCGCCTCCCAGCCCTCACCCTCTGGCGCCGCCATGAGTTGCAGCAGAGCACCGCGCAGCGCCAGCTCCGCGCGGTTCAGCGGCCGCCGGTCTGAGTGGACGAGGCAGAGGCGCCGCCCCACCACCGGCCTGACCAACCGTGCCGCGACGAGGCGGCCAGCCCGGATGTCGTCGATCAGCGCGCCATAGGGCAGGATGGCACCGAGGCCAGGGTCCGACAGCAGGGCGCGCGTCAGCCCCATCGACTGCACCTCGTGCGCGACGATCAGGTCCAGCCCTGCCGCGCGGGCCGATCCCTCGATCATCTGCCGCAGCACCTCGTTGCCCAGAGCGGACATGACGAGCGGCACCGCCGCCGCCTCGGCGAAGGGGATCTCGGCCCGGCCGGCAATGCGGCCGGCTTCGTGGGTCTCCACGAAGACCAGCCAGTCCCGGGCCAGGGTCTCGCCGCGCACGCCGCGGCGGTCCGCTGGCATGTCGTAGCAAACGGCCAGGTCCACCGCCCCTTCCGCCACTTGGTCGATCAACGCGGTGGAGAGAGCTTCGACGAAGGAGAGCGCCACGCCCGGCAGGTCCTGCGTGGTGGCGCGCAGCAGCGGGGCGGCCAGGAGGTTTCCGGTGGAGGGCGTGACCCCCACCACCACTCGCCCGCATGGCGTGTTGCCGAGATCTCGGATGCGGGCGGCCAGGGCGTCCAGCCCTTCCAACAGCGGCCATGCGCCATCCCGGAGCGCGCGCCCCGCTTCCGTGGGCGTGACGCCGCGGGAGTGGCGGAGGAGAAGAGGGACGCCCAGCTCCTCCTCCAGGTGCCTTAGCTGGGCGCCGAGGGCAGGCTGGGCGATGCCGAGCCGCTCCGCCGCCCGGCTGAGCGAGCCGTGCTCCATGATGGCCAGCACGGTGCGCAGGCGCCTGAGATCCAAGTGTTTCCTCCGCCTCCAGCATGCGGGCGGGCCCAGGGCGGAGTCCAGCCGGCCATAGCGGCTCGCTACAGCAGCGAACGCCATCCGCTTCTGGCGGGAGCCCGGCGGGGCCGGCTACCAGCCATGGAATGGACAGCACCGCTCCGCACCTTCCCGAGACGCCGGTCGGCCTCTCCAACGCCCCGGCCGGCTACGGCTCCGACGTGGTTGCGGAGACGATCCGCTCGCTCGGCCTACCTTACCTGGCGCTGAATCCCGGGGCCTCTTTCCGCGGCCTGCACGACAGCTTGGTGAACCACACGGGCAACCGCGACCCGCGCATGCTGCTCTGCCTGCACGAGGAGCACGCGGTGGCGATCGCCCATGGTTGGGCGAAGGTGGCGGGCATGCCAATGGGTGCCGTGGTGCACTCCAATGTGGGGCTGATGCACGCGACCATGGCGGTGTTCAACGCTTGGTGTGACCGCGTGCCGCTGGTGCTGCTGGGTGCCACTGGCCCGGTGGACGCGGCGAAGCGCCGCCCCTGGATCGATTGGATCCACACGTCGCGGGACCAGGGCGCGCTGATCCGCAACTATGTAAAGTGGGACGACCAGCCCGCTTCCGTCGCTGCGGCGCAGGAGGCGCTGGTGCGCGCGCGGCAGGTGGCCTGCACCATGCCCTGTGGTCCCGTCTACGTGAACCTGGACGCCGCCATGCAGGAGGAGGCGCTGGCCGCGCCCGTGCCGCCCCTGCCCGTGGCCCGCTACTCGGCGCCGGAGGTGCCCTGGCCTGCCCCCGCCGCACTGGCCGCCGCTGCGGAGGCCCTGCGCGGTGCAAAGAGGGGCGTGATGATGGTCGGCCGCGTCTCGCGCGATCCTGCGGACTGGGCGGCGCGCGTGGCACTGGCCGAGGCGCTGTCGCTGCGCGTGATCTCCGACATGAGGGTGGGCGCGGGCTTCCCCACCGACCATCCACTGCACGCGGGCGCCCCAGGCATCTTCCCCGGTGCCGAAGCCCTGGCGGTGCTGCGCGAGGCGGATCTGGTATTGGACTTGGACGGGGTGGACCCGGCCGGCGCCTTCAAGGCAGCGGGCAAGGTGCCGCCGCTCGTCATCCGCGCCTCGATGGACCACGCGCTGCACAATGGCTGGTCGCATGACCACCAGGCCCTGGCACCCGCCGACCACCTCCTGGTCACGGCACCGGACGTGGCCGTGTGGGCCCTGCTGCAGGCGCTCGACCTTCCTGCCAAGCCCGCCTCGCAGCCAGCGCCTGCCGCACCGGTGGTGCCCGAGGGCCCGCTGACCACGGACGGGCTCTCGGCCGTGCTGCGTCAGGAGACTGCGGGGCGCGAGGTGACGCTGATCCGTCTGCCCCTGGGGTGGAACGGGGGCAGCTGGGCGCTGCGGCACCCGCTAGACTATCTCGGCTACGATGGCGGCGGCGGCATCGGCTCTGGCCCGGGCATGGCGGTAGGGGCAGCGCTGGCCCTGCGCGACAGCGGCTCCGCGCGCCTTCCGGTGGCCGTGCTTGGCGATGGCGACACGCTGATGGGGCTGACGGCGCTGTGGACCGCCGCGCGTTACCGCATCCCGATGCTCGTCATCGTCTCCAACAACCAGTCCTTCTTCAACGACGAGGTTCACCAGGAGAAAGTGGCGCGCCAGCGCGGCCGTCCCGTGGAGAACAAGTGGATTGGGCAGGCGATCCGCGATCCCGACCCGGACTTCCCCGCCCTTGCCCGTGGCCTCGGCGTGGCCGCCTTCGGGCCCGCCTCCGATCCCGCCTCACTCGCGGCGGCACTTCGCGAGGCCATCGCGGTGGTAGAATCCGGCTTGCCTGCCCTCGTCGAGGCCCGTGTGGTCGCGGGCTACACGCCGGCCATGGCCTCCGCCCTCACCCGGGAATCCTGATCATGGACATGCACATCCCCTCCCCCGTGCTGCCGGTCGAGCGGGGTCTGTTCTACGGTGGCGCCTTCCACGCGGCCCGCTCCGGCCGCCGCATGGCAGTCTTCGCTCCCGCGACCGGGGAGGCGCTGGGCGAGGTGGATGTGGCGGGGCCGGAGGACGTGGACGCGGCCGTAGCTGCCGCTCGCGCGGCCTTTCCCGCCTGGGCCGCGCTGCGCCCGGCGGAGCGGGCCGATCTGCTGCGCGGCTTCGCGGCGCTGCTGCGCCGGCACGCGCAGGAGCTGGCGATGGTGGACGCCGTGGATGGCGGCAACCCCGTCTCCGAGCTGGTCAAGGATGTCGGCATCGCGGCCGGCGGCTTCGACTTCTTCGCGGGGCTGGCGACCGAGGCCAAGGGCGAGACGATCCCCATGGGCGAGCGGCGGCTGAACTACACGCTGCGTCAGCCCTGGGGCGTGGTGGCAAAGATCATCGCGTACAACCACCCACTGATGTTCGCCACTTGGCGCGCCGCGGCGCCGCTGGCCGCGGGCAACTGCGTGGTGGTGAAGACGCCGGACCAAGCGCCACTCTCCGCCCTGCGCCTGATGGAACTGGCGGGCACGCACTTCCCGCCTGGCGTCTTCAACATCCTCTCCGGCGACCGCGAGACCGGCGTCGCGCTGGTCGCGCATCCCGGCGTGGACAAGATCGGGCTGGTGGGCTCCGTGCCCGCCGGCAAGGCCGTGCTACGCGCGGCGGCCGAGCGCGTGGTGCCCTGCCTGCTGGAACTGGGCGGCAAGAATGCGCTGGTCGCCTATCCCGACGCCGATCCGGCCAGGGTCGCGGCGGGGATGGTGAAGGGGATGAACTTCGCCTGGTGTGGCCAGTCTTGCGGCTCCACTTCCCGCGCCTTCCTGCACGCCTCCATCCACGACGAGGTGCTGGAGGAGGTGCGGCGCCTTCTCGCCCCGATCCGCCCGGGCTTGCCGACCGATCCCACCACGCGCATGGGAAGCCTCGTCAGCCAGGCACAGCTGGACAAGGTGCTGTCCTACATCGAATCCGCTAAGGCGGAGGGCGCGCGGCTGATCTCCGGCGGCGGCCGCCCGCAGGAGCCGGAGCTGGCGCGCGGCTTCTACGTGGAGCCGACCGTCTTCGCCGATGTCACACCCACCATGCGCATCGCACGGGAGGAGATCTTCGGCCCCGTCCTCTCCGTGTTGAGATGGGAGGACGAGGCGGAGATGATGCAGGCTGTGAACGCGGTGGAGTATGGGCTCACCGCCTCCGTCTTCACGCGGAACGTCGTCGTTGCCCACCGCGCTGCCGCGAGGCTGCAGGCTGGCTTCGTCTGGGTGAACGACACCTCGGAGCACTTTCTCGGCGCGCCCTTCGGCGGATTTAAGCAGTCCGGGCTGGGCCGGGAGGAGAGCCTGGACGAGCTTCTCGCCTATACGCAGGTCAAAAACATCAACATCCTGCTGGAGGAATAACGCCCATGGTGCAGCGTAGGACGCTTCTGAGAGCCGGATTTGGTGCCCCGCTGATCCTGCCTGGGCGAATGCTGCACGCGCAGGGGACCTCCTGGCCGGGGGAACGCCAGGCGAAGATCATCGTTCCGCTCGCTCCCGGCGGCACGGCCGATCTCCTCGCGCGCCTGATCGCTCAGCGACTTACGGAACGCGCCGAAGGACGGGCGACGGTCGTCGTCGAAAACCGCACGGGGGCCGGCAACGCGATCGGCTGGGCCGCCGCCGCCCGCGCCGCCCCAGATGGCAACACCGCCCTCTTCACCGACAATTCGCTCGCCATGGCGATCCCGCTGCGCCAGGAAATGGGCTTCGACCCGCGCACGGACCTCGTGCCCGTCACCCGGGTCGCGGACCTCGCGCCGGTGTTCTGCGTGCCAAACGAGTCGCCCTATCGCACGATCGGGGACCTTGTCGCCGCGGCGAAGGCGAGACCCGAGGCCATCAACTACGGTTCGGGCGGCAATGGCAGCGCGCCACACCTCGCCACGGAGTATTTTTCGCACGTGGCGGGCATCCGGATGACCCATGTGGGGTATCGCGGGATGGCCCAGGCCACCCAGGACCTCGCGGGCGGGCGCGTGAGCTTCATCATCTCGACCCAGCCAACGGTCGCAGGCCTCCTCGGGGCAGGCAGCCGGATCCGGATCATCGCCGTCGGCACCGGATCCAGGCACCCCGCTCTGCCGGATGTTCCTACGGTGAAGGAGGCCGGGCTGCACTACGAACTGTCCTTCTGGTTCGGCCTTTTTGCGCCGAAGGGAACACCGCCGGCCCTGGTCACGGCCATGCAGGAGGCGGTGGCCGCCTCCGTTTCTGACCCGGCATCGCGGCGGAAGATGGAAGAGATGGGCGCGACCTTCGTCCTAAGCACGCCCGACGCCTTTCGCGCCGATATCGCGATCGAGGCTGGCCTTTGGAGCAGCATTGTCCGCGAACGCCAAATCAGGATTGAGTAGGCGGCATCAAGGAGCTGTTTGAGGCCATGCAGTTGCTCAGCCTTCGCGACGCGGCAAGCATCGGGGACCTTGCGGCGATCGCCCGGCGCCGCATGCCAGGCTTTGCCTTCGACTACCTCGACGGGGCGGCGGGCGACGACCGGGGCATGAGGCGGAACGAGGAGGCACTCGCCGCCGTCCTCTTCCGCACCCGCCACCTTGTCGGTGGGCGGGCGCAAACGGCGGTGGAGTTCCTCGGGCGCAGTTACAACCTGCCCACGGGGGTCTCACCGATGGGCATGGCGAACATGCTCTGGCCCGGCATGGACCTCGTCCTCGCCCGACTGGCCCAAAAGGTCGGGATTCCCTATGTCCTCAGCACGGCCGCGACGACCAGCATCGAGCGGATTGCCGAGGCAGCCCCGGACGTGGCCTGGTTCCAGCTCTATGTCTCCCGCGACCCCGCCATCAACGAAGGCCTTCTGAAGCGCGCCTGGGCCGCGGGCATACGGGTTCTCGCGGTGACGGTGGACGTGCCGGTACCGCAGAAGCGCAACCGCAACCACCGCCATCGCTTCGATCTGCCCTTCCGTCCCCATCCCCGCTTCCTGCTCGACCTCCTGGCGCATCCCCGCTGGGCGGTGGAGACGCTGCGCGCGGGGATGCCAAACTTTGAGAACTTCGTCCCCTATGCCGGGCTTGCGCGGGGCGGCTCCATCACAGAAGTCGGTCGCTTTCTACAAGCTCAGGGCAAACGCGACCTTCTGTGGGAGGATGTCGAGCGTATCCGGGGCCTTTGGCCGGGCCATCTCCTCATCAAGGGCGTGATGGATGCGGAGGACGCCTCCCGGTTCCTCCGGATCGGCGCGGACGGCTTGTGGGTCTCGAACCATGGCGGCCGGCAGTTGGAGTCCGCCCCGGCTTCCATTGATGTGCTGCGCGAGGTGCGGGCGGCGGTCGGGCCACATGCGCCGATCGTTTTCGACAGCGGCGTGCGCACCGGGGAAAGCATCGTAAAGGTGCGTGCTCTGGGCGCGGATCTCGCCATGTCCGGGCGTGCCTTCGCCTATGGCGCGGCGGCAGGAGGCGCAGCCGGTGCCCAGAAGGCCTACGATCTTCTGGAGCTCGAGACGCGCTACACCTTGCTCCAGATCGGCTGCCCGGACATCAACAACGTGTCCGTCAGCATCTTGCGCGAGGGCGCCGACGAGACACGTCTGTTGCACCTTGATCCCGTGGCTGTGCACTGATCTCGAACGTCGCCGCTCCTCCAGCGCGGCGAGGTGGGGCTCTCAGGGGATCACGCCCGAACCCGCCGCCGTCCGGAACCGCGCCATCTCCTTGATCGGTCCGCTGGTTTTGTCAGCTCTCGCGCCAGAGATGCCATCGCATGGCGGCTGATGCTGTCAGCCTACCCTGCAGCAAGAATGGCGAGCATGGTGAGTACACGACGGAGATGAAGCAAGCGACGGCGGTTGGCGGGAACATGCTGGTTGTGGCGGACGCGAGGGCGGAGGTGGTTACGGAGTTCGTCGTGGCTGCGACAGAAGCGCTCAGCTGAAGTGAAACTTTTGAACCCGCACATGCATCGAATGCGACCTTTTATGCCGCGGTGATCTTGCTCAAGCCGGTTGCTATGGGATGGCTCGCTCCTCTTTCCTGCTGGCGTAATCTGGCTGTGCAACCGGGGTAAGGGAGCTGACCTGACAAGCCCCCACGAGGTGCTCCGGGTCGGATGTTAATGGCGCATCGGCAGGAGCTGGGCTGAGGCAGTGGCGCTTTGGCCGTGTGGTCGTAGTTCGAGGTGCATCAGCACGACCTCTGGCGCGGGCAGGCGGTAGTTGAGTGAGGAGTGCGGGCGGACGGTGTTGTAATGCCTGCGCCACTGCTCAATCAGGACCTTGGCCTCGGCAAGTGTGTTGAACACCTCCATGTTGAGCAGTTCGTCGCGGAGCTTGCCGTTGAAGCTTTCCAAATAGTCGTTCTCCCAGGGGCTGCCGGGCTCGATGAAGGCGGTCTTCGCACCTACCCCACTGATCCAGGTCTTCACGGCCGTGGCGGCGAACTCCGGTCCGTTGCTGAACGAACATGGTCCGGCACCCCGCGCAGGATAAAGAGGTCGGACAAGACGTCGATGACTTCGGCTGCCTTGAGCTGGCGCCCCACCCGGATGGCCAGGCACTCGCGGGAGTATTCGTCCACCTCGGGCAAACCGCTGGTTTGACCACGTTCAGCATCCGGAACTTGCGCCCGTCGCGGGTGCGGTCCTCCACGAAGTCATAGGCCCATGTCTGGACGGTCCCCACCTTGCAAGCACGATCTGGGTGGCTGGCTTGGCGGCGCGCTTGCGGTCATGTCTTCGGTCTCGTGTTGCCACCCTAGGGCGGCGGGCCTGGATAGGTTCCGCGGACTGGGTCCCATACAAACGTGCGCTCTCGAGGAGCGATGGGCGTATCGGGCTGTTCCAATCCTGGTCGCGTCGACCGTCTTCGCCCTGCGACCAGCGATATCGCACGCCGCCTCATCACCATCCCAGGTATCGGCCCCGTCGGTGCCACGGCGATTGTCGCCGCGGTCGGTAACGCCCGGCAGTTCCGCAAAGCGCGCGACCTCGCAGCCTGGATCGGCCTTGTGCCGCGGCAGTACTCGACCGGAGGCAAGAACACCCTGCTCGGCATCAGCAAGAGAGGGAACGGCTACATCCGCAAGCTGCTGATCCACGGCGCCCGCTCATGCCTGATGCATCTTGATCGCAGCCGCGACCGCCTTGGCGCCTGGATCAACGGCCTGGCTGGCAGGATGCACCCCAACAAGGTCGTGGTGGCCCTGGCCGCAAAGATGGCACGTGTGGCCTGGGTCGTTCTGAACCGGCCTGGTGCCCTCTACGAGAGGCGTGATCCCGCCTTCGCCTGAGGACACCGGCCCGTCAGTTGCGAGGTTCGGGAAGATGATGACGAGACAGACGATCGGCGCAGCGTAAGCCCTTTTCGGGAAAACGGGCCTTGTGCCCGACGTATTATCTGGGAACGGTGCGCGCGGATCTCATCATGGCCTGGCCGCAACAGCGGCTCACTCGCGAGAGGCCGGATACATTTACGCAACTGTCGTCGCCATCACCAACTCGGCCCTTGCTAGGGAGGGGCGGGCCATACATTTCCCGATGCTGCTTCCTTCAGGATCACCTTGTCCAAGGTCAGGTCCGACACCGCTTTGCGCAGCCGCGCGTTCTCCCGCTCCAGCTCCCTCAGCCGCTTTACTTGATCAAGCTTCAAGCCACCAAACTCGGCGCGCCAGCGATAGTAGGTCTGGTCCGTCACCCCAATTGCCCGTACCGCCGCCGCCACCGTCTTGCCCTGCGCTGTCAGCACCTCAACCTGCCGCAGCTTGGCCACCGTCTCCTCGGGCGTGTGCGTCCTCTTCCGACCCATCCTCAGCCTCCTCAAAACAGCCGCCGGTTCACATAACCGGCGGACTGCTTCTAGGGGGGCAGGTCATTCGTGCGTTACCGTATCAGGAACCCCATTTATTCGCGGATTCCCAGCTTCGCGATCAGCGCGCCGTCACGCGCGTACTCGGCACGGACAGTCGCCTCCAACTCCGTGGGACCCTGGATGGCGACTTCGATCCCCTGCTCGTCAAGCTTGAGGCGGGTCGAAGACATCTGCATCACTTCTGCCACATTGGTGTGGATCTGATCCACGATAGGTCGCGGCACGGCGGCCGGAACCGCGATGCTCAACCAGATTTGCGTTTGGGCGTCGGGAAAGCCCGCTTCCCCGATCGTAGGCACGTCTGGAAGGGCGGGAACACGGTCAGTACCCATGCTCGCCAACGCCCGGACGCTACCCGAGCGGATATGCGCGAGCAGACTGTTTACTGCGCCGGTGTAGATCTGAAGCCTGCCGGCGATTAGATCCGGCATTAGCGCGTTTGCACCACGATACGGCACGTGCGTCGCATTCTCCCCGACTAGGCGCGCTACACCAAGATGCTGGGACGACCCCACGCCGGTGGACGGATAGGTGAGTGATCCTGGCCGCTGCCTCGCGAGGGCGACGAGTTCCCGGACGTCCCGTGCGCCGAGTGCCGCGTGGACCACTAGGACGACGGGCACCCGGGCAACCATCGCAACGAAGGAGAAATCGCGCAACGGATCAAAGGCGGCGCGTACCA
Source organism: Muricoccus vinaceus (assembly GCF_042433125.1). Classification (NCBI taxonomy): domain Bacteria; kingdom Pseudomonadati; phylum Pseudomonadota; class Alphaproteobacteria; order Acetobacterales; family Roseomonadaceae; genus Muricoccus; species Muricoccus vinaceus. Next base: position 28,019 of record NZ_JBHLVZ010000016.1, read on the forward strand.
GGTGTGGGTTCGTGGTGAAGATCTGGTTCGCACCAAGCAGCCACGTGTGGCCGTCCGGGGTGGCTCGGGCCACTGCCTCTGCACCGATGTTGCCGCTCGCACCCGGCCGGTTCTCGACGACGAAGGGCTGCCCCCAGCGCGGCGACAGCTGCTCGCCAATCAGGCGTGCGACAACGTCGTTGCTTCCGCCCGGTGTGAAGGGGACGACAAACCGAATAGGCTGCGTGGGAAACGACGCCTGTGCGACGCCACCGCGTAGGCCAGAGAGCCAGGAGGCCGAGGCTGCTCCCAACAGATAACGCCGCTTCATTCTGTCGTCCCCTTCGGTTTTGTTACTAACATCCGGCTCTTCCCGATGTACCGGCTGCGGTTGATGCGACACCTGAGTGGAGCCTACGCGGCGAGAGCCGCAGGTGAAAGCTGATCCTGCCGGACGGAGTCCGGTGTTCTGAAGCCGTGGCGCTCGATCAGCCAAGTTGAGTTGTAGGTCTGGCGAAACTCCAGCAGCGCGTGGCGAAGTTGCTCGACGGTGTCGAAGGTCCGGACCCAGAGGAGGTTTTCCTTCAGGGTTCGGATGAAGCGTTCGGCGCAGCCATTCCCCTCGGGTGCCCGCACAAAGGTGGGCGAGCTCTCGATACCGAGGAACGTCAGCTCGTTCTAGAAGACATCGGACATGTACTGGCTGCCGTGGTCATGGCGGAGTGCGAGGCCCGCCGCGATGCCCTTGGCGAAGCCGCCGAAGTGATGGCGAACACCCTGCCTGAGGGGCTCGAGGGCCTCGAAGCGGATGCCGCGCCGGTCGGCGTGGAGGTCGACACACCCGGCGCTGTGGTGATCGATGGCGACGAAAACCGCCGTCTGACCCTTAGCTGTCCATGTGGTGGTCATGTCTGTTGCCCACATGGTGTGCAGGGTGCCGGGGATGATGGTGCCGTCGTGGTTGCGCGGGCCTCGGGGCTGCCGACCCGGGACGGGGCGAGCAGGTCGTGCTCGCGCATGAGCCGCAGCACCCGGGCCTTGGAGGTCCGGACGCCCCGCATGCGGAGCCTCGCCCAAACCTTGCGGTGACCCTCGCCATGGAAGGGGGAGGCCGCGAGGACAGCCCGGATCGCCTCGACCAACTCGGGATCCAGCATGGACCCGACCGGGCCACGTCGCCCCGCCGGCTCGGTCCGGGGCGGCAGGCGATGGCGGTAGATCGTGGCGCGGGCTGCTCGCCAACAGCGGCATACCCTGGCCAGGCCATAGAGCCTGCCGCTGCTGGGTGAGGAGGCCAAGCTCATCGCCGTAACCTCCGCCGGGCCAAAGGGCGGCCGCCCTCCAGGGCTGCGACCTTGGCCTCCAGCAACTCACGCTCGAGCAGCATCTCGCCCAATCGCGCCTTGAGCCGCTTGCACTCCAGCCCCTCACCGTCAGCAGGCTGCGTCGCCAGGCTTGCCTCACCGCCCGCCGGGAAGGCGTCACGCCAGCCGCTCAGGGCCGCGGCCGTGACACCCAGCGCCCGCGAGACCGTCTCGAGATCCTCACCCCGAAGCAGCCGCAGCACCGCATCCCGCTTACGCTGCCGCGCCATCCGACCACCCCGACCCGGACCAGCGGCATCCGTTGTCTCTGTCGTCATCATGCACCCCGTCTGCGGATACCGTCCGCTTGCGGAGTGTCCCAATCAACCGTGGGGCGGAGGACCCCCGAACCAATCCGGGTTCATCCTGCCGCCACTCCCCACCAATGACGCGGGGTGAACCACAGCCTGGCGGCAACAGAAATCCTGGATGCCAACGGACCTTAAAGCGCTCGCAGCCGAGCCCATTCCCCTGGAGAGAAAGCGGCTGATCACCTAACGATCAGTGGCCCGCTTAACCTCCCTGAGCACCCGTCCATTACCATCCAAGACACAAAGCGTGGTCTGCTTCGAAGACACGTCCAGTCCGCAATAGAGCATGGCACCGCCCTCCAAAGTTGGGGCATGAACCTGGCAGGCTATCACGAACGTTCGCAAACCAAGCCGTCCTCGCGCAAGCCCTGACGAGTCGCGCGGGGCCGAATGGCAGCCTCTTATTACTCGGCCGCGGCTGCGATCTCACGTGCCTTCAGCTTGGCTGGCGAGAAGACTGGATTTAGCTTGAACAGTCGCTGGGCGTTGCCGCCCAGGATGTTACGCTTTGCCTGCTCGTTGAGGAACGGTAGATCATAAATTGTGCTCGGCAGGTCCATGTCCCAATGTGGATAGTCCGACGAGTACAGAAGCTGCGTGTCCGCCTTGATCATGTCAAACGTAACCTTCAGGGCTTCCTGGTTGTTCACCATCTCCATGGGCTGACTGGAAAAGTACATCTCACGCATGTACTCGCTCGGCTTACGCTTCAACAGCGGCGCCTCCGACGTGCGCATCATGTACTCGTTGTCTAGCCGCTGCATCAGGAATGGAATCCAAGCCAGACCGCTTTCGATCCACACCGTTTTCAATTTTGGGAAACGCTCTGGCAAACCGTTCATTAGCCAGTTCGTCATGTGCACCATGTTGCATAAAGTGAAGCCCAGTGCATGTACGGAGATGAACCGGTTCAACTGCGCTAGAGAAGTGTCGTGCCAATTATAGATCGCGTGAAAAGCAAGCGGCAGGTCCCGCTCCTGGAGGGCGGCGTACACCTTCATGTATGAGTTATCGTGCACCGGTCGGTTGCGGTTGCCTGTTCCCATAAAACCAATCACACCGGGCTTGCTGCCGAACTCCTCCACCATCCGGAACGCCTCCGCGGGTTCATTCAGCGGCAGGTAGAGCATGGAAACGAGGCGCGGATCCTGGGCGAGCACAACTTCACACAGCCATCGATTATAGGCGCGGGCCAGCGCCACTTCCACGTCGATCTCGGGGTGCGTAGATAGCCCGAGCATGGGCGTCGGGAACATGCACGCCATGTCCACACCCATCGCGTCCATCCAGCGATGCATAAGCGTGATCTCGCGATGCTGGTCGCCCGGCGTCTTCTCGTTTGCGCGGCCCGGATATCGCGTAATACGGCCGGCCATATCTTGCGAGCCCACGAACTGTGGAATCAGCCCGCTGCGACCAATCTGTCCGCGCGAAAGGCCGAGATGTTGAATGACCGGATCTTCCATGAACTGAAGGATCTCCGGCAGCAGCTCCGTCTCGTAGTGGTGGGAGTCCACATCTACAATTAGGAAGTCCTTGTAGGCACGCTGCTTAGCCTGCGCGGCCGCGTTCTTCAGAAGAGTGGTTGTGTCGAAAGGTTGGACCGACGGGTCGTTCATGGTTTGATTAACTTGAGCGGAAACGAAATCCATCGTATCTTCTCCCTGGGATGCTTGCCTATCGAGGTTTAGCGCTCTTGATTGTCTGCCACATGCTTAGCTCGAACGCTCCGACGTCCACTGCTTCAAGCATGGCAGTAGCAGTGACGGCGACGTCCGTCGCGGACACGGCGTTCGTGGGAAAAGCTGGCATGCTTCCCCCCTGCTCCACCCGGGCGGAATAAGCCCGCACAACTGCCGCAAGCAATGCTTGCAGTGCCTCGTCTGTCACCGTGCCGCCATCTGAAAGCGTGTCCGTCAGAGCAGCCGTCGCAGCGTCCAGCACTGCTATGAGATCAGACGGTGATGTAGAGATTGCCGTCATGCTCGCTGACCGGGAATTGCTGCAATCGCAGTCGCTCGTCACCAACGCATTCTCCTGTCGCGATGCGGTATTCGTAGCCGTGCCAGGGGCAGACAAAGTGCATGTCCTCCGTGTCAAACGCATTGCGCTGGAACGACTGATCAGCGTTCAACACAGCCACAACTCGCGGCATCACCACACCTTCGCAGGCTGGACCACCCTGATGTGGGCAAAGATTGCGATACGCGACGTAGCCGTCGCCGTGCCGAAACACTCCAACTTCAAGAGCGCCGACGGTAACAATTCGGCTTTGCGAGCCGAACTCGTCTTTGCGGCAAATCAAAATTTCTGGCATATCACCTCCAGCCACGAACGGTATGCAAGATAGACAGTATGCCTCTCGTACCATTTCGTCAAGGTCTATGCACGCGTGTCCGCTCCCACAACAGCGGCCCAACAGGGCCTTGGCGCAGCGCTCCGAAAGCTGCATCGCACCTACATACGACGGCTGCAGGCACAATTAGCGGAGCACGGCCTGAGCGTGGCACAATACCTCCACTTAAGAGCACTGTGGGAGGAGGCCGGGCTGACGCAGAACGAAGTGTCGGCGCGGCTCGGGATTGAAAAGGCGTCCTCGACGGCCGTGCTGGAGGCGCTTGAGCGCGACGGCTTAATTAACCGCGTGCGAGATGCGCGGGACCGGCGCAATGTTCGCGTATACCTGTCGGATGCTGGTGAGAACTTACGTGGCACTGTTATGCCGTTTGCTCAACAAGTTGCTACGCAAGCCAGCCACGGCCTGACCGAGGCGGATCTAGATGCGTTCTTTCGCACGATCGACTGGATGCTCTCCAACCTACTCGCCGTCGAGAAGGACGCTGAGAAGGGGCGTCTGGGCCCAGGAACTCGTAGCTAAGTCCCGGACAAGCAATTCGTTCTAGTATTTAGCTCCCATGAGGTCGCCTTCACCGTCCGTTCGGGCCGATCAGGGTCGTGACGCAGTGCATTGTCCCCTCCCCCACCATTCAACCTGGTAGTGATAGCGTTGCGGTGGGATGGAACGCCAGGTTCGTCACTCGATCGTAAGCGAGGCCTACGTGCCCTCGTGGCCTTCGCTTGACGCCGGGCCGTTCACGTTGGCCGCCCAGTGCCACGGCATAAGTTCGTCGATACGGCTGTGGGCCAGCCGTTGACGAGGCGCGTCAGCACGTCGGCGAAGTAGCGCTGCCTCTGTACATCCAATGTGCCGAAGAAAATGCGAAGTCCTATGGACGATGAGGAACGCCACATGAGGATCCCGTCCTTCCGGCCGGTAGAACACGCCCTGCGCGGCACCGAGCGGAACATGGCTCGAGGTGACTTGAGCCTGTGCAATTGATGCAAACCCTGTCGCAGCCAGGGTCGCCATAATAGCCATACGCAATCTTCGGTACATCAAACCTCCTGTGGTTTGGACACCGTACATTGAGTGAGCGAGTCCTCATGCTTCGGACAGTTGAGCCCCTCAATCTTCGCTTTGTTTCGCCGCCGGTCGTCGTCACCTGCTCTCCTCCCTATGCGCATCAGTGACCTTCAGCAACGCGCTCGCAGGACCTTGGAAATCAGGCCAGCGAGCGCAGTCGGCGAAAGCCTGGTAATGGCGCATGGATGCCGAGGTGGCGTCGGAGGAGCCAGCCCGTGGCCTGATTGCTGGTCAGCACCGGGCGCCCAAGTAGTGCCTCAGCGTCATCGACCAATTGCAGCACCCGGATCGCGGTGCAGCTAAGCAGGACCGCTTCGGCCTCGTCAGGCACGCAGCTTCGCAATAGGTCTAGCCAGCGCGCGGGCGACACGTTGAACATCTCGGCAGGCGCAAGCAGGCCGAGCCCATGTTCGGCAACGCATTCCAGGCTATGCTGGCCGAAGAACGCCGCTTCTCGCTGATTGATATCGTCAATGCAGGGCGTTACCAGAGCAGTGCGGCGCACGTGCAGCGCGGCCGCGCCGGCCAGAACTGCCTGGGACGTCGCGATGGTTGGACAGCCGGCGGAGGCCGCCGCCTGCCTCAGGATCTCGGCCTCCAACGCATCGCTGAAGGTCGAAACCACGGTGCAGTGGAAAGCGATAACATTAGGCTTGGCATGACCTAACAGGAGTTATCGGCCCCGTATGGGCTGGCAGGGCTGATGGCGGCGTCCGGACGCCACGACAAGGGAAGAGACAGCATGACCGAGAAGCCAAAGAGGCTGGTGTACTTCGAAGAATGGGTCGATCCAGTGGCCGAGGCGATACTGGCCGTCGAGCCCGATATTGACTTACGACGTCTACGCTATGCCGACCCACGATCCGTCAACGACGCCGCGCTGGCCCACGCCCACGGCTACCAGGTGCAGGCCCGGACCGAGTTGCGGGACCCTTGGTTCGGCGATGCTGAGCTGATCTCTCGCAGCCCATGCCTACTTGCCATGAGCTCGACCGGCGCAGGTTACGATTACATCGAGACTGAGGCATGCACCGCGGCTGGGATCCTCGTTCTCCACCAATCCGGCAGCAACCTGGAAGCCGTGGCTGAGCATGCGCTGGGGATGATGCTGGTCTTGTCCAAGCGGATGGTCATAGCGGACAAGATGTTGCGCCGAGGCGACGCGGTAGACAGGTATGCGCTACAGGGCAACGACATCCTCGGCAAGACGGTCGGCATTGTCGGCCTGGGGCTGATCGGACGGCGGCTGGCTGCCCTGTGCGGCGGCCTGTTCGGCATGCGGGTGCTAGCCTACGACCCTTACTTGGACTCGGCGGAAGTCAGCGCCAGGGGGGCGGAAAAAACGACGCTGGAGGCGCTCCTGGCGCAGTCCGACTTCGTGTCAGTCCACTGTCCGCGCAACGCCGGGACTCTCAACCTCTTCCGTGCAGCTGAGTTTGAGCGGATGAAGCCAACGGCCTACTTCATCAACACCGCGCGTGGCGGCATCCACGATGAAGCAGCCCTGGCTCAGGCGTTAGTAGATAAGCGAATTGCCGGCGCTGGCATCGACGTCTTTCTGAAGGAACCACCACCCGCTGAACACCCGTTGCTGCGCTTTGACAATGTCATCGCTAGCCCGCACACCGCCGGCATCACTGCAGAAGCGCTTCGCCAAATGTCCGCCATGGCGGCACAGCAATGGATCGATGTCTTGGCTGGGAAGGTGCCGTCGCGCTTGGTCAATCCTGAGGTCTGGCCGCTCTATGCAGGCCGCTTCGAGCAGTTGATGGGGCATCCTCCGGATCCACTGCCCTGACGCCCGGTAGAACTGGCGCCGGTGCGGAATGCACCTCGCAAACCCTCTTGTGCACTGACGCAGACAAAGAATTCAAAAGGCAGCGCTGCTCTGGATGTTTCACGGTATGGCCCAGACCGTCAGCGTCATTGTTGGAACTGAGAATCGCGCGCGGCTTGCAGCGATCCCTGGCGGCCGGAACCGCCCGCTCAAGCATGTGCAGCGGGTGAACATCGTCCTCCTATTGGCCGAGCGGCTGACGGTCCTGGAGGTGGCACACCGAGTGGGTGTGAGCCGCCCCGCAGTCTGGCGGTGGCAGGCGCGCTATGCCTGATCCGTCTGGCTGGCTTGGACTGGCGGGTACCCCACTACAGCACTCTCTCCCGACGGGAGAAGAATCTGGGGATCGCGATCCCCTACCGTCTTCGGAGCGGGCCGCTGCACCTAGTTATCGGCAGCACTGCCTTGAAGGTGCTGGGCGAGGGCGAGTGGAAGGTGAGGAAGTACGGCGCCGACAAGCGGCGCGTTTTGCACAAGGTGCACTTGGTCATCGACGCGGACAGCCACGAGATCCGGGCGGTCGAGATGACAGTCCACCAGCATGGTGACGGCGAGATCGTGCCGGGCTTGCTGGCCCAGCTACCAGACGAGGAGCCGATCGGCGTCATCAGTGGTGACAGCGCTTACGACACGCGTAGGGTCTACGAAGCCTCCGTCTCCCGACAGGCCAACTGGGTTGTGCCGCGGCGGCGCAAGGGCAAGCCGTGGAAGGTCAGAACCACTGGAGCGACTGCGCACAACGAGACACTCTAGGCCATCAGGCATCTCGGACGGCGGCTCTGAAAGCGCTGGAGCGGCTACCATCGCCGCAGCCTAAACGGCCATGTCGCGCCTTAAGCGCCTGGGCGAGCGCCTCGCGGCCTGCGACCCCGCCCGCCAGGTCGCAGAAGTTCAGATGCGCGGCGCCATCCTGAACACGTTCAACGCTCTTGGCCTGCGCGACACCGTCGCTCGCGCCTGATCATGGCATCAAAGACCGAACCACGTCCTCACGCTGATTTCCGCAGCAGCGCCTCTGCCTTTCTGAAATCGTTGGGGCCGCCCTCCTAACTCTCGGCGCACGGTTACACAGGCACTGAGTCCATGACATTCTTCCGGACAGTGGAGGCAAGCTGAAGGAACTGCCTGAGCGCTGCTGAGGTGCCGGCAGCACTGTACAAGATAGCTAACCCTGTTTCCGCACCTTGCCCTGTCACTTCAAGTAACTCTACTTCGTGGATGTTTACCCTTCGCAATGAAGCCGGAACAAGGCTGACGCCAAGGCCGGACGCTACCAGACCCATGGCACCGATTACGTCCGTCACCTGCATGCTGATTCTCGGAGTAAAGCCTGCCTTCTCGCAGAGACTCCAGACGCTGTGGCCAAGACCTAGCCCGTCAGGATCCCGCAACACAACAAAAGGAAACCCCGCAAGATCTGCGGGACCGATCGCCTTACCGAAACGGATAGCGAGTTCCGATGGGACAGCCGCAAGCAGCCGTCCATTCTGGAACGGCCGAGATCCAATGCCGCTCGGGAGTAGGCCAGCTGGCTCACGCACGATTGCTAAATCTAGGAGCTGCTTTTGAAGCCCTCGGAGCTGGTCGGCTACTACGGCTTCCTCCAGGTGCAACACGACGTCCGGAACCTCCGTCCGAAACCTGAACAGGAGTTCGGACAGCGCTGGTTCCAGCATGACAGTGCTGACGTAGCCGATGTTCAACGATCTCGCCTCACCCCGGCCCACGCGCCGGGCGATGGCAATAGCGTGTGCCTCCTGCTCCAATGCTGCCCGTGCTTCGGGTAGCAGGGCGCTGCCCGCCTCCGTTAGGGCAATGCCTCTGCCAACGCGGCGCACAAGTGCCACTCCAATTTCGGCCTCAAGTACGCGAAGCTGCTGTGTAAGCGCAGGCTGAGTCATGCCCAGCGCTTCCGCTGCCCGACCCACATGCAACTCGTGTGCAACAGCCACAAAGTAGCTCAACCGACGGGACAACACAGTATCATTCATAGGCTAAACTTATGAAACAGGCTAATTCCAAAGGTTGATCAGCAGGATAATGAGGTGTGAACCTGCAGGCGATTATACCGGCGTGCCCGCGGCCAACCACGCGCTGAAGATCGCCAAGGACATCCTGGCGGAAATGGAGAAGGCACCATGAGCGAGGTCGTGCACGGCTATCGCCGCTCCCGGGCGGACACCCAGCCGCCCCTGAACTCCCCAACCTATGGCAGCACCCGCGCGCGCCACCCGCAGCAGCCCCTGCTGGAACTGCCGCACACGCTGACCGAGACGAGCAGCCCGGTTTTCACCCCGGCGCGCTACCCGGAAACGGTGGACCTGACAGTGCTCGAGAACGGCGCCGGAGAGGCGATGGGCGAGCGCATCATTGTCGGCGGCCGCCTGACAGACGAGGACGGCCGCCCCATCCCCCACGCCATGGTGGAGGTCTGGCAGGCCAATGCCGCCGGCCGCTACAACCACGAGGGCGACGACCACGACGCGCCGCTCGATCCCAACTTCCGCGGCATGGGCCGCGTCTTCACGGACGAGAACGGCTTCTACCGCTACGTCACCATCCGCCCGGGCGCCTATCCCTGGCGCAACCACCACAACGCTTGGCGGCCGAACCACATCCACTACAGCCTGTTCGGCCACGGCTTTGCGCAGCGCATGATCACCCAGATGTACTTCCCGGGCGATCCGCTGCTGCCGCTGGACCCGATCTTCAACACGGTGGCGGACGAGGCGGCGCGGAACCGGCTGGTGGCGACCTTCGACCTCGAGCTGACCAGGCCCGAATGGGCCCTGGGCTTCCGCTTCGACATCGTGCTGCGCGGCCGCGAGGCCACCCCTATGGAGAACACCTGACCATGGCCGACGCGACGCCCGAGCTCGCCCCCTCCGAGGCGACGGTCGCCTCGGCCCACCAGACCGCGGGCCCCTACTGGCACCTGGTGGACTTCCCGGAATGGGCGGACACCACGCGCCATTTCGCGGGCAACCTGCCGGAAGGCCAGCGCATCGTGCTGACCGGCACCGTCACCGACGGGACGGGCGCGCTGGTGACGGACGCGCTGGTGGAGATCTGGCACGCCGATCCCAGCGGACACTACCCGGACCCGAACGGCGACCCGACGGCCTTCCAGGGCTATGGCCGTTGCGCCACGGACAAGCAGGGGCGGTTCCGCTTCACCACGCTCAAGCCCGGCCCGGTGCCGGTCGGGCCCCATGCGGGGGCCAACGCCATGCAGGCGCCGCATGTCGCGCTGGCGATCTTCGCGCGAGGGCTGCTCCAGCACCTCTCCACCCGCCTGTATTTCGAGGGCGAGGCGCTGAACGCGGCGGATCCCGTGCTGGCGGCCGTGCCGGAGGCACGGCGCGGGACCATGGTGGCGAAGCCCGCCGGCGACAACACCTGGAACCTCGACCTCCGCTTGCAGGGCGAGGGCGAGACGGTCTGGATGGCGGTTTAGGGATGAGCCCCGCAATGACTCCTGTCGTTGTCGCCGTTGCGATCACTGGCTCTGTCCTACGCTAGAAGGACAATCCGGCGGTCCCCACGACACCCGAGGAGCAGGTCCAGTCCACCCACGAGGCCTATGAGGCCGGCGCCTCCCTCGTCCACATCCACGTCCGCAACCCCGACGAGTCCTCCTCGTCAGACCCTGCGTGTCGCGGGTCGGTGAATGCTCCACGGAAGTGGGCGGCGAATATTCCCCACTTCGTTGCGGATCGGGGTTTGTGATGGGTTAGCCCCGTCCTGCCCCAGCCGCGCCTTCGCCGATGCTGCCCTCCTGACAGGAGGGGGCACCTCGGTGGTCCGACTTGGGGAGCTGGTCATGATCATGGAACTGCATCGGCAGGGGTTGAGCCCGACGGCCATTGCTCGGCAGCTGGGTCTCGATCGCAAGACGGTGCGCAAGTACATCGCACTTGGGCTGGAACCGCCGCGCTACGGCCCACGAAAGCCGCGGCCCAAGAGCACCGATCCTTTCCTGCCCTACCTGCGGGAGCGACTGGCCGCCTATCCCGGCCTGACCGCGGTCAGGCTGGGGCGCGAGCTGCGCGAGCGGGGTCATGAGGGCGGCTATACCGCGGTCAAGCGCGCGGTCCAGAGCCTGCGGCCGGACCCGGTCCAGCCGTTCGAGGTCCGCTTCGAAACCCCACCCGGTGCTCAGGCCCAGGTCGATCTCGCGCGTTTCGAGGTGAGCTTCACCGACGAGCCCGGCAGCCGACACATCGTCTGGCTCTTTTCGATGGTGCTGGGCTACTCGCGGCTGATCTGGGCCCGCTACGTCGTGCATCAGGATCTGGGAACCGTGCTGCGTTGCCACGTGGCCGCCTTCGAGGCGCTCGGCGGCGCGCCGGGGGAGATCCTGTACGACCGGATGAAAACCGCCGTGCTCGGCGAGGATGGTGACGGCCTTGTCGCCTATAACCGCGGTCTGCTCGACCTGGCGCGGCACTTCGGTTTCCAGCCCAGGGCCTGCCGTCCCTATCGACCAAAAACCAAGGGAAAGGTCGAGCGGCCGTTCCACTATGTCCGCGAGGATTTCTTCCTCGCCCGGAGCTTCCGCAACCTCGACGACCTCAACCTGCAGCTACGCCAATGGCTCGATACGGTCGCCAACGCGCGTGTGCATGCCACCACCCGCCAGGTCGTCAACGAGAGCTTCGCCCGGGAGAAACCCGCGCTGACGCCGTTGCCGCTGGTGCCCTACCGGGCGGTCCTGCGGCTCGAGCGGCGCATCTCGCATGAGGGCATGATCAGCGTCGGCGGCAATGCCTACAGCGTGCCCGATACCGTCCGGCGCCGCGTCCTCGAGGTGCACAGCATGGTCGACGAGATCAGGATCTTCGAAAACGGCGTCCTGATCGCAAGCCATACTCCCCTGCCGGGCCGCCACCAGGTTCGCATCGACCCCGCCCACCGTCAGGCCCGGGCGCGCGCCAGTAACCAGCCAGGAACGCCGCCCAGCGTCCCACATCGTGCCGGTGACGTCGTGGCTCGCCGGTCGCTCGACTTCTACGACGCCCTCGGCCGGGTGCTTGCCGCCAAGGGGCACGCATGATGAGCGCCCGGATTGACCTTACCCCCGGCGTGCTGGACCGCATCAAGGCCAACATGGTGGGCCTGCGCATGCCGCGCGCCCTGGAGATCGTCGACAGCATCATCCACCAGCTCGAACGCGGCGAGGTCAGCGCCCTAGAGGCAATCGACACCATCCTGGCCGAGGAACTGACGCTGCGCGAAACCCGCCGGATCAAGACCTCCCTCGCCATGGCCAGGCTCTCCACCATCAAGACACTGGCCGGGTTCGACTTCGCCTTTCAGCCATCCCTCGACCGCAACCGCATCCTCGCCCTGGCCGAACTGACGTTCATCGAGCACAGCGAGGTCGTCCACTTCATCGGTCCGCCCGGGACCGGCAAGAGCCACCTCTCCATCGCGCTCGGGGTCGAGGCCGTGAGGCGGGGGCGCAGCGTGCACTTCATCACCCTGGCCGACCTCGTCGGTGCCCTTGCCAAGGCCGAGCGCGAGGGCACCCTGCGCGAAAAGATCCGGTTCTACTGCCGCTTTGCCCTGCTGATCATCGACGAGATCGGCTACCTGCCCGTCGTCCCAGGTGGCGGCAACCTGATCTTTCAGCTGATCAATGCTCGCTACGAAAAAGGCGCCATGATCCTGACCTCCAACCGCGGCTTTGCAGAGTGGGGCGAGGTCTTTGGCGAGCCGAGGGTGTCATGATGCCTCCGTCTTTGAACGGCTGTTCCGTTTCACGTTCGTTCT
>NZ_JBHLVZ010000017.1:0-1921 GCF_042433125.1 Muricoccus vinaceus
CGCTCGCCCCGTGGTCCCCAGCCGTAGCGGCGGATCATGTTCGTGGCCGCGCCGGTCTCATCGGGAAAAACGAAGCGCTCGGGGTCCATGTAGCGCTGCCAGACCCGCCAGTGGTGTCGATGGGCCGCGACGTCGGGCCGGTCCTGCTCAGCGGCCCTCAGCTGCTTTTTTTGTGTGACTGGTCGAGCCGCTTCAGCATGGTCCAGATCGTCATCAGCGAGACCGGCGCAACGCCGCGCTCGATCAGGGCTGCCCGGATCTCGGCCAAGGTGATCCCCTTCCGGCTGGCCGTCAGCTCCCGCAGGAACTCTTCCTGCCCGGCCAGCAACGGCTTGCGGTAGCCGCCGATCTTGGCCGGGGCCGTGCTGCCGGTCTGGCGTACTCGCCGCACCAGCTTGATCGCCGCCGACGCGCTGACCGCGAAGCGGGCTGCCGCCTCGCGTGCCGAGGCGCCCTCCTCCACAGCCCGAACCAGGCGCTTGCGCAGGTCCTGTGACAGAGGTGCCGTCATCACCAGCCTCGCTGCTTCATCAACAGCGTCGAATCAGAACCCGCGAGTCCATGCAAGCCTGAAGTGCTCTAGTCTCCAGGATGCAATCCTAGGCTACTCTCCTAACACCGCGTCGTGGACTAACCATCGCGCTCACGTCACTGGCTGCGACCTAGATGTTTGATCCCAGGGTTTGATGGTGCAGTCTTCTCCCCTGAGTGGAAGGACGCACTATGGGCCAGCTTCTCCACGGCAGCTCCACAACGACTGAGGCAGTCCGTCGAGCGATACAGCATAGTCAAGAAAGCCTGAGGGGGCTGGCCCGGCGCTACGGGATCAACCCCAAGACGGTGGCCAAGTGGAGGAAGAGAACCTCAGTCTCCGACCTTCGCACCGGCCCTCAGGAGCCCAGGTCAACGGTCCTGTCGCCCGAGCACGAGGCCGTGGCCGTTGCCTTCCGCCGCCACACGCTGCTGCCGCTGGACGACTGCCTCTACGCCCTCCAGCCCACGCTTCCGCACCTGACCCGCTCGAGCCTTCACCGCTGCCTGCAGCGTCATGGCATCAGCCGACTGCCGGACACCGAGGACGACAAGCCGCAGCGCTCCAGGTTCAAGCGCTACCCCATCGGCTACTTCCACATCGACATTGCCGAGGTCCGGACGGAGGAGGGTAGGCTCTACCTCTTCGTCGCCATCGACAGGACCTCGAAGTTCGCCTTCGCGGAGCTGCACGAGAAGGCCACCCGGCGGATCGCCAGCAACTTCCTGCGCGCCCTCACCGCGGCGGTTCCCTACAGGATCCACACCGTACTGACCGACAACGGCACACACTTCACCGAACCTGGCGGTGATGGGTGGACGCCCGAGGACATCCGGCAAATGCTGGCCCAGAACAAGCCGTTCCTCTGCCATGCATTCGAGTTCGCCTGCGCCGAACTCAACATCGAGCACAGGCTGACCAAGCCGCGACACCCGTGGACGAATGGTCAGGTCGAGCGCATGAACCGCACCATCAAGGACGCCACGGTCAGGCGCTTCCACTACGAGAGCCACAACCAGCTCCGCCAGCACCTCGCCGACTTCATCGCGGCCTACAACTTCGCCCGCCGCCTGAAGACCCTACGCGGCCTCACGCCCTACGAAGCCATCTGCAAAGCCTGGACGGAGGAGCCGTCCAGGTTCATCCATGACCCGCACCACCAAATCCCGGGACCAAACAACTAGGACACGCTCTGACCTAACACCAGAGAGGCGGACAGCACGTCCATGATGTTGGGTCTCCTCAGCTGATGCCGGTAGCTCTGATCCACTATCACCGCATCGGGTAACGCGCCCTGCCCTTTGAAGGGCAATGACAACGTCTGACCGCCGCTACCGGGTTGCCCGGGCTTGCCGGACGAAGTCGGCCAGTTCGCGGTTGTAGCGCGCC
>NZ_JBHLVZ010000018.1:0-8543 GCF_042433125.1 Muricoccus vinaceus
TGGAAGCGGGCAAGCGCCGCCTGGCCGGGGACACGGCCCGGGCGGCCACGACGGACGAGGTCAAGGACCTCCGTCAGGAGGCCCGCACCCTCAAGGAGCTCGAGCGGGCGCGGATAGAGCGCGACATTCCAAAAAAATTATGTCGGCAAAGTTAGCTGGCGTGCAGCTTGTTCCAGCTCGGCCAGGTAGGCCTGCGGGTTGCGGCGGAACCGGGTTCGGAGTGTCCGTGCGTGGCGGCGTTGTTCAAGACGGCGGCGGAGTTCGCGCCAGCGCTCGCGGCTGACGCGGCAGAGGTCGCGTGCAGCGGGTGGGTGTCGCCGTGTCGCGATGGCGGCGATCAGACGTACTTCGCCGCGCAGCACGACCGCTGGCGAGGCCGCCTTGCGTCCGGCGGCGCGCCGCTCGTGGTAGCGCTGGGATTCGAACAGCTGCTCGAGGTCGTTGTTGGTCCTGGGCGGGCCCGGCACGGCGTAGCAGTGGAAAAGCCCAGGCCGGTAGCTGCGGGCCACCTTGGCGAAGTGCGCGATGGCGGGAGAGAGTGCACCGGCCCGGTGGCGGTGCCGGAGCATGGCGCCAAGCAGCCCGTCGAACCGGCGCCGCACTGTACCGGCCTCCTCGCCCTGGTTGTTGCCCAGGATCCTTGCCGCCGCATGCACCCAGGCATAGGCGCACTCCACTTCCAGCCAGAGCGGCGCCGTGCCCTCCAGGCCGCGGTCGATCAGCTGCCGGAGCCGCGCGAGCGGCGCGGACGAGCCCCCTTTTCCAAGACCCGGTCCAGGCTGCCCGCCACCGCCTCCAGCCGTCACCTTGAGCTTCAGGCCAGGGGCGGCGACCGGTGTGCGGCCGACGTCCGTGATGGCGCTGCGCACGGCCGCGCAGTAGCCCAGCGCCACCTCCGAGCCGACGTCCTGGCATCCCTCCACCAAGCGCTCGATCCGCCGCACCCCGCGCACCCCCTTCTTGAGTTCCTTCTTGGCGTGCCGGTCCGCCTCGTAAACCGGGTTGGCCGCCTCGCGCAGGAAGTGAAACTGGCAGAGCTGGTGCGGCACCCCGGGCAGCGCCCTGGCCACGGCGCGCCGGATCGAGGTCTGCCCGTCGCTGATCACCCCCTCCACCGGCACCCCGATCGCCTGCGCCACCTCGGCCAGCAAGGGCGCAAGGTCCTCGGCCGTGCCCGACAACAGGCTGCGCGCCAGCAGAGCACCTCGCCCGAGAGGCACTCGCGCACCACCCAGAGCACCTCATGGCCCACGTCCGGCTGCATGCCGTCCAGCGCCAGGATCGCCCGCCCCTGCCTGGCGAGCATCCGACGCAGCCGCCGGGTATCGGTCAGCGAGGTGGCCAGCAGCTCGTCATAGCGGTCCAGCAGGTTGTTGACGCTCCGCTCGGCAATCTCCACCCCGCGCCCCAGCAGGGCGGCATGGATCTCCGGCACGCTGCGGTGATCCCGGTGACGCAGCACCCCTACCAGCGCCACCACGTCCAGGCCGAACTCGTGCTGGGGCAGTGCCATCGCACCCTCCGCCTCCGGGCGGTACGCCAAACGATGACGCGCACAGCCCTCGCGCTCGCAGCGGCGTATCTTCAGCCGCAGCCTTACCGGCCCCGACAGCGTCGCCAGGGTTCGGCGGTTCTCGTAGCGCAGTCGCATGTGCCCGCCACAGCCCGGGCAGTCCTGCCGGAGGGGAACCAGCACCCGCTCCCGTGCGGGCTGCGCCCGCGCCAACAGGTTGGACATCCCGCGCCTCCAGAGCTCAACAAAGGACGTCTCCAGCAACGCTTCACACCAGCTAACTTTGCTGGGCTAGTTCTTTTGGAATGTCGCGCTCCATCCGCGCCCGCTCGAGCTCCTTCTGCAATCGCCGGATCTCAGCCTGCTCCGCTGAAGCGGGCAGAAGTACTTTGCCAACGCCCGTGTGCCCCGCAGCTGACCCCGCCGGGGCACGGCCTCGCGCCCGCCAGTTCCGCAGCATCGATGGCTGGATCCCAAACTCCTTCGCCACCTGCATCAGCGGACGGCCACTGCTCTCCAGCAGCAACACTGCCTCCCGCTTGAACTCCTCCGTGAACTCACGCCGCGTCTTGCTCGTCATCAGGGCACCTCGCTCCCGCAGGAGCTTATCTGAAGTCTCCACCAACACGGGGGAGGGTCACACCAGCGTCAAGCCGCCTAACGTCAATCCCAGATGCGCCGGAGCCTCCACTAAGCCCGCGCCCTCTCTGTCCCAAAGCATTCGACGACGGACAGTTTCGTGTCGTGTCGTGTCGTGGCGCTGACCTGGCAGCAAGACGAAGCGCGCCAAGTTGCCGAAGCGATCGACAAGAGCCACGATCTTGGTTGTCAAGCCGCTACGCGAGCGTCCAATGGCCTGATTTCGAGCCCCCTTTTGCGCCGCTCGCCTTCTGGTGGGCGGTGACGATGGTGCCGTCAATCAGGGCGTACTCAAAGTCTGGCTCGTCAGACACCCGCTCGAAGATGCGGTCGAAGACCTCGGCCCGTACCCAGCCGCGGAAGCGCTGAAATACGCTGTTCCACTTTCCAAACCCTTCCGGCAGGTCGCGCCACGGCAGACACGTGCGCACCCGCCACAGCACCGCCTCCAGGAACAGCCGGTTGTTTTTTGCGGCCACCCCACTGTCCGAAGGCTTGCCCGGCGACAACGGCGCGATCTTCTCCTAGACGGCGTCGCGCACCCCAAACCGACCCTGATCCATCCTGCCGCCACCCTACCAACGACGGGGTTGAGTCACAGCGTGGCAGCGGCAGGAATCCTGGATGTTAACGGACCCTAGTGGTCTGAGTTGGAGGTTCGTTGGCAGAAGCGGCCGACGCTGGCGAGGATGTCGTCGGCGGACTTCGTCCAGACGAAAGGCTTTAGTGCGGCGTTGGTCCTGTCGATATAACCCTGGATAGCGGCCTCAAGGGCGTGGGTGCTGTCGAAGGCACTTCGTTGGAGGCAGCGTCGGATCAGCAGAGAGAACCAGCACTCCACAAGGTGCAGCCGGGAGGCGGAGGTTGGGCTGAAGTAGAGGTGCCATCGGGGCCGCTTGAGCAGCCAGTTGTGGACCAGGCGCGTCTTGTGGGTGGCTGCGTTGTCTGGACGTCGAGGTCTGCGGGCACTGCCGCTTCAACCTGATCCAGGAAGGCCCGGAACTCGGTCGCCCGGTGACGTCCCTTGCAGGCGCCGATCACGGTCCCAGCTTTTACGTCGAGGGCGGCGAACGGGTCGGTCGTGCCGTGCCAGACATAGTCGTGGCTCTGGCGCTCGACCCGGTCGGGGCGCATCGGCAGGACGGGCGCGGTTCCCTCGACGCCGCGGTGATTGAGCGCGGCGGAGATCACTCCGCTGCTACCCAGCCAAGTACCCATCGAACCTGCCATGGCCGCCACCCTTCCCCTGTGTCAGTGGAGTTGTTGCCTGGATAGGATTGAGCAATCAGGGAGCGCGTGGATCAGGGCGTGACTCGACATGGACAAGCCTACAGGGACCGGATTGTAGCGAGACTGCTGCCGCCGGAGAGTTCAGCAGTAGATGTCGTGTCGCGCTAGGTGGGCGTCAGCATCGGGACGCTCGAACGCTGGCGGGCAACGACCTTGGCGGATGGGTCCAGCAGCGGCAGCCACCGCTGGACGGCAGCGGCTCGCCTGGAGGCGGTGATCACCGCAGCGAGGATGGATGAGGCGGCTCGCAGCGCTTGGTGCCGCGAGCAGGGTCTGTTCCCCACTGAACTGGAGGCCTGGAAGCGCGATGCGATTGTCAGTTTGGGTGAGCTACGGGCGACCAGTGCCGCAATCGACGGGACGGTGGCATGGAAAGTAAGCTGGACGCCAACACGCCAGCACTTCACCGAGTGGCAAACCACGTCGACAGAGGGGGCCTTATGCCTAATATAGCCACAAAGCAGGTCTTTGAATCTATTGCCGAAGAAAACAACTCTTATAAAGGAATACTATCAAATAGCGGGTGGTTGTATTTAATCAATGACACGAACGATTTTTTTCGCATTTTTTACGGCATAGATAGTTGGAGCGAAGAAGACGAGCGTCTTGCTATTTCAGCACTCACGCAAAGGGCGTCTGCGATGAGCAGTATGTCACTACCGTATCTTAAATTTATTGTTCCAGAAAAGCCTGCGGTTTACCCAGAACATTTGCCCGCGATCATGCAGAGTTTTCCGATAAATAATCGACGTCCTGCCACTATCCTGGCGCAGGAGTTTCCCGATAATGTATATTATCTTCTGCCGTTTCTCGCTAGCGTTAAGAGCCTTGGGCAGCTTTACTTCCGCGGCGACACTCATCCGAATTGGATCGGGGCTTGGCTGATTTATCGCGCCATTATGTCTCGGCTTGTTCAAGATGGCTTGATGAGCGAAGATAAAATCTTGGACATAAAGGATCTCGCGCCGACGTTAGTAGGATATGATGGTGACCTTGTGCCACATCTTTCGCCCGAAGCACGCTCGCAACTTGCTGGTCGTCTCGGCTTCGTCATACCCGCGGAAGGCTTGGAATGGACGGTAAAGCTGGAGATTCCCCCCGAGCGCAGGTGTGCCGCGAGAGTGCAAACTCCAGAAGCCTACGACAAATGGTACAATTCTCGCGAGACCTTTGTTTTCGAGCGAAGTGACCGTCTGGGACCAAAAGTAGTATTCTTCCGGGACTCAACATTCGATCGCGGCTTGATGGAGATGCTAGCGGAGCATTGCTCACGCTCTGTCTTTGTTTGGCACTTGGGACAGGTTGATAAAGATATTATTGAAATCGAAACGCCCGACTTTGTCGTGCACTGCATGGCCGAGCGTTTCGTTACGCAATACCCAAGTTTCCCACCTTTGTACCAAGCGAGGAAACATTTCGAAAGTTTGGACGCGCGGTAACATCAACAGCACTTGCCGGTGTGTTGAACCTTCATCGAGCTATGATATGAATAAAGCGAGGAACAGTTGCACCCATCTAAACGTCGATCTTGCTTTGCCTCGCCGGCATTGGAAATATTCTCGGGCGCCGATCCTGCACTTCTGCTGGGCATGAAGCATCGCTTGCGCTCACCAAACTAGACTGACCTGCTGCGGCCGTGCAACAGGATGAACGAGCGGCATGAATTGGTCCGCTGACCGCTCTGGTCAACTGGGGCTAGTTCAAGCGAGAATAGACCAGTTTTTTCCGCCGACGAGGGATAGCCTGCCGCCTTTCCGTAGCTGGTGGCAAAACTCATGTACCTGCAACATGCCCACAGCCTTTCGGCCGAGCCGGTACTCGCCCGCTGAGTGGGGAAATCGTACTTCTAGCACTTCAGCAGCGAAACCGTCGTCCAGCACCGCGCCACCTGTCCACTCCTTTTCGCTCAGCCGTTGGCGCGGTCGGATTGGCGAGGAGGGGGCGGAGTGGTTGGTGACCAAGAACTTTGGAGGCAGGCAGGCCCTCGGGGCCGTGACGCCACGCAATCTGCTCGAAATCGCGGTGGACACCAATGTCATGGAAGGCTATCGCCCATACGATCGGCACCCAGCTGTATGAGCAGGCTCGCCGATTTCCGGTGGTGTTGGCGCGGAGGCGTCGGGGCCCAGTTGAGGCAGAACTACAACCGTTTGGCAGCACAGGCGAACCCCATGCTCGTGCCCTTCCGCATGCGGAAGGCGCTGTGCACGCTGCAGGGCTGCACGGGACACGTTCTGCGCGACATCGACCGCAAGTTTCGGGCTGTTCCTGAGGAACCTCCACGAACACAGATCCAGGCGCGCATCTCGGAAATTGACTGCATCTCTAGGGGCAAGGCCCACATCCGGCACAAATTCGGCTTTAGGATTGGTATCGCCACCACGCTCGCTCGCGACTCTGGCGTTGGCATGCGCTCCATGCCCGGCGACCTCTACGATGAGCACACCCAGGCCAATACCGTGCAGCAGATCGAAACCGAGATGGGTGTGCTGCGTCGCCAATGCTTGGACCTGTACATCGGCGCGCGTGAGCGGCTTATCTCAAAGATCAATGCCCGGGAAGGAGCGCGCAACGCTTCCGTTGCCCGCATTAACTGGATGTTCGACACTCAACGTGCGCGAGAAAAGCTAGGGCATCTCCCCCAAGTCACCAGCAAGCAGTCATAATCTCCGCGCGGAGATAATACTCAAGATTGAATAATTAAAGGATATTTTCTCTATGGCACAAGCTCAGACGCGTTACGGACTCATGCGCCTGCCCGACTTTGAAGGTGATATGGTATCTAGGTTTCTTCATCAGTACGGAGAGTGGGCGTTTGAGGAGGCAAGATTCATTGCCCGCAATGTGCAACCCGGTGTGCATCTTCTCGATATCGGAGCGTATGTTGGCACCTTCGGATTGGGTGTCGCACTCGAACAATCGCTGGGCAAGATTAGCTTTGTCGAGGCTAACCTGAAGGTGATTCCTGCATTGCAGGCGAACATTGATGCAAATTGTAATATACCTTCCACTGTGACTCAGGCAGTTGTCACCTCATCGAAGGATCTTCCTCGAATCGCCCACTTTCAGGAAGGCAATCTTTCTTCAATGTCTTTCATCCAGCAAGATGGAGTGAAGGCCGAAATTGATACACCTCGCGTGATCTCCTTGGCTGAATTGCGAACTGAACTGGGGGATTTTGGCGTGATAAAAATAGATGCAGAGGGAATGGAGTTGGACATTCTGCGCAGTGATCCGGATGGACTCTGTCAGCCTGGTGTGATTTTCTGGCTTGAGTGCAATGAAAGGCCAGAATCTTTGGAGCTCGCAAAAGCAGTTCTCGACGAAGGTTTTGCGGTGTATTATTTTGCTTTCCCTTCATTTTCTGATAAAAATTTCAAGAAAAATCTCGATCCAATATTCCCTTTCGCGTTTGAGGCGGGCTTGTTTTGCACTCGCGGAAGTGCGCCAACACTTGACGACCAGATGCGAGCGAACGGCTGCATGTTAGCGAAGGTGGAGAGAGTTGAGGACCTGCGGAGAGCCATGTGGAACACTCCCCGTTGGGGGTTCAGGGAGTGGTTAGGCTTGCCGCTCGAGCAAGTTGTGGCCAGAGCGGCACGGGCGATACATGGGGAGACTTATGAAACTTTCCTACTCGATGAGGCCGGAGGACCTGCGCCATATCCTGAGGAACGGGAGGAATCTCCGCTCTGGTTGCGCCGAATGGAGTCGATGATCGGCTCATTGGCTGAACGAGAAACCGCGCAGCTCGCTGAGCTACGGCGTTGGGCGGACGAGAGTGCCGCGAGAGCACAGGCGGCCGAGGCATCGACTGCTGCGGCCTTGCGCGAGATTGCGCGGCTGGAGGAGGAGGTCGAGCGGCTAACAGATGAAAGGAACCTGGCGACGAAGGTTGAGCTTGATCTGAATGGTCAGGTGACGCACCTCCGCCGGATCACTGACAGCGCGAACGTGCGTTTTCAGCAGGCGCAAGCAGCGCTTGTTCGGACTTCTGCTCTCGCAGACGGGCGTCAGGTTCTCTTGGAAGCGGCATACGCGACAGAAGCGCGGCTTAGGGAACAGCTGAATGCATTGGCCGAGCAGAAGGATGAGCCGAGCGGAACTTCCGAAACGAGGAACTCAGGAGGTGCCTGTGAGAGCGGGATGGCATGATGCCCATTCGTCATATTCTGGGTTGGCAAGGTGGCTGGCGCATTCCTGCGGAGTGTAGGCTTCTTGGAGGAGTTGGCCGACAGTGGTGCAGACGGGCCCCGTGGGTTCGCGCGGCTGCCTTGCGGGGGAGATGCTGAGCTTGTCGAGTGAACCGCTCGGAGCTTCAACTCCCGAGAGGATAGCCTGGTTCACTCTTTGAGGCTGCTCATGAGTACCTAAACCATGCTTTGCATCACCAAGGGCCGGCGCAGCTCATCCTCGAAATACGCAATGGTTTTCCGCAGCTCCTCTTGTGGCTAGAGCGTAATCCGAGCGATTGGATTCGAATGTTCTTGCCCGACGCAGCGGCGATCTGATTCACCCTGCTGGCTGGTGAGGAGGCCAGCCTGCATGGGCCGGACTTTGTCGGAGGATCTTCGCGGCCGCGTTGTTGGGGCGGTGGAGGGTGGGCTGTCCCGCCGGGCGGCCGCTGAGCGCTTTGGCGTCGGGGTAGCCACTGCGATCCGCTGGGTTCGGGTGTTCCGCACGACGAGCGTGACGAGGGCTTGCCCCAAGGGCGGCGACCAGCGCTCACAGCAGATCGAGGCGTACCGAGCCGCCCTTCTCGGTGCGGTTGAGGCCAAGGTCGACCTCACGCTCGTCGAGCTGGCGGAGATGCTGCGGCGCGAGCACGGTGCCAACTTCGCCCCGAGCACGGTCTGGCGCTTTCTCGACCGCCACGCCATGACCCTCAAGAAAAACGGCGCACGCAGCCGAGCAAGAGCGGCCCGACGTCGCGGCCAAGCGCCGCACTTGGTTCAACGCGCAGCCTGACCTCGACCCCGAGCGCCTCATCTTCATCGACGAGACCGGCGCCCCGACCAAGATGGCCCGCCTGCGCGGACGCGCCAAACGCGGCCAGCGCTGCCGTGCCCCAGTGCCGCACGGCCACTGGAAGACCACCACC